>NZ_JBBEXD010000002.1:0-126782 GCF_037782385.1 Ascidiimonas meishanensis | reverse complement strand
GTTTCACCATAGCATAAGTAGGTTAAGTTCATGGTAAGATTTGGGGCAAAAAAGGTGGATTCAGTTCCACCTTTTTTATTTTGAAATATTTTAATACTCTCCATCCTTTTCCCTCAAATAATGCCATTTCATCTAAATTCCAGACCATACATCCATTAATTACTAGTTAAAACAATGAAAACGTATATGTTTACTTCACCATAGCATAAGTAGGTTTAAGTTCATGGTAAGATTTGGGGCAAAAAAGGTGGATTCAGTTCCACCTTTTTTATTTGTATACTATTGATTGCCAATATTTTTTGAATCTTCACTTTTCTTTTATTAATTACATAAAATAATTGTTAAAATAACAATGTAAGACCTATTCTTCAAAACAAATTGTTATATTTGTTTCACCATAGCATAAGTAGGTTAAGTTCATGGTAAGATTTGGGGCAAAAAAGGTGGATTCAATTCCACCTTTTTTATTTATAACAACTTAAACTTCATTTACCCTACCCTTCACTACGTTTTTATAAAACTTTTTTTCAATATTTTAAACAAAAAAAGGCAGGAAAACCGTTCCCACCTTTTAGTGTTTATTTGTACTAAAAATTATATGTTACTTATTTGCTTCATATAATTTTGAAACTCTATCCCAATTAATTACATTAAAAAATGCATTTATATAATCCGGTCTTCTATTCTGATAGTTTAGGTAATAAGCATGTTCCCATACATCTATTCCCAAAATGGGAAAACCTCCACAACCTATTCCAGGCATAAGCGGATTGTCTTGATTAGGTGTACTACATACTTCTACTTTTCCTCCTTTATGAACACAAAGCCAAGCCCAGCCAGATCCAAATTGTGTTCCAGCAGCACTAGAGAATTTCTCCTTAAATCCTTCAAAAGATCCATAAGCTTCCTTAATAGCTCCTGCCAATTCTCCAGTTGGCTCGCCACCTCCATTAGGAGACATTACTTCCCAAAAAAGTCTGTGATTGTAGAAACCTCCTCCATTATTTCTTACCGCACCATTACTCATATCTAAAGTGTCTAATATATCTTCAATAGATTTTCCTTCCAATTTAGAGCCTTCAATTGCTCCGTTTAATTTGGTTGTATATCCATTGTGATGTTTAGAATGATGTATTTCCATCGTACGGGCATCTATATGAGGTTCAAGTGCATCGTATGCATAAGATAACTTTGGTAATTCAAAAGCCATAATTTTATGTATTTTTAGTTAATAATTTAGTGTCAAACAAAATTACGAACATTCTTAAACAATTTATAATAATTAATTGTTAAGAACCTTTGTATCACCTATAGAATCTATATTCATTGAATACTCCTTTCTCCATTTACAATGCATCTGCCGGCTCAGGTAAAACATTTACGCTTGTTAAAGAATATCTTAAAATACTGTTAGCCAGTCCTTACCCTACCCAATTCAAACAAGTTCTTGCCATTACTTTCACCAATAAGGCAGTAAATGAAATGAAAGAGCGCGTTATGGCTGGATTGGAAGAATTCACTAAAGAAAAAGAGTTTCAGGCAAACCCTGCTATGTTTGAGATTATTGCAAAGGAACTGGGTTTAGGAGATCACGAAATGTATCAGCGCGCAAAAAACATATTAAAACATATACTCCATAATTACGCCTTCTTTGATATTGTAACCATAGACAAATTTAATCATAGACTCTTAAGAACTTTTGCTTATGATTTAAAATTACCTATGAACTTTGAAGTGGTTATAGACACTCCACTTTTATTGGAAGAAGTAACTGATAAATTGATATACAACGCAGGTAAAGATAAATTACTTACCAAAGTACTTATTGATTTTGCGCTTGAAAAAGCAGATAATGACAAAAGTTGGGATATCTCCAAAGACCTCTACAGAATTGCTAAGCTTTTATTAAAAGAAGATTATCTGGAGCATCTTAGCGAGGTTCAAAATAAATCTCTTTACGATTTACAAGCAACAGGAGAAAAAATTCGTCAACAGATTTCTATTCTGGAGAAAGAAATAGTAAATATTGCTGCCTCTGTATTAGCTAATATTGATCAAAATAATTTAGATTTTACCGATTTCACCAGAAGTTCTTTACCTAAATTTTTTCAAAAAGTTGCCCAAACAGATTTAAGTGTAGGTTTTGAAACGCAATGGCAACAAAATATTGCATCTGTACAACTTTATACAAATAAAAAGATAGGCTCACCAGCTGCGGTGGCAATAGATAAACTTCAACCTTGGCTAGCAGAACAACATGAAACCATCAAAACAAAGGTTATTGCACTAAGATATAGGGATAACTTATTAAAGAACCTTACTCCTCTATCCTTACTAAGTTCCATTAACCAATTATTGCAGCAGATAAAAGAAGAAGAAAATATCTTACTCATCTCAGAATTTAACCAAATAATCTCAAAAGAAATAGGCACACAACCTGCTCCTTTTATTTATGAACGCATTGGCGAAAAATATAGGCATTATTTTATAGATGAGTTTCAAGATACCTCCCGTATGCAATGGGAAAATCTCATTCCGCTAATAGCTAATGCTTTGGAAAGCGAATCTTTATCTGGAAAACGAGGTACTCTTATGTTGGTAGGAGATGCCAAACAAGCTATTTATCGTTGGAGAGGAGGCCTTGCAGAGCAATTTATATCTCTATATGATATTCCTGCGCATAATCCGTTTCAAGTAGATAAACATATTTTTCAACTGCCCCGTAATTTTAGAAGTTGTGAAGAGATTATTAATTTCAATAATAACTTTTTTGCTCATATTTCTTCCTATCTAAGCAATCCATATTACCAAAATCTCTTTAAAGAACATAGTTATCAAGAAACTAACAAACGCCAATATGGATATGTACAGCTTTCCTTTATTGATAAAGACTTTGGGGTTGATAAAAGTGAAACCTATTGTGAGTTAGCTTTCAATACCATTAGCCAAGTAATTAAAGAAGGTAAAGCGCTAAGTGATATATGCATTCTTACTAGAAGAAAAAAAGAAGGTATTGCCATGGCTTCGTTTCTAACCGAAAAAAACATCCCTATAATTTCTTCTGAATCTTTGTTACTAAAAAATGATGACCGAATTCAATTTTTAGTAACCCTCATGCGGCATGCTACCCAACCCCAGAATAAAGAACTCATAGCGTCTTTGCTAATATTCATTAGTCATCACAGTCAACATAAAATTCATGAAACTATAGAGGCTTACCTTGAAAATATTACCGGTGCTTTTAAATTATTTAATTTTGAAATGACCGATTTTCAAAAGCTTCCCCTTGCAGAAGCTATTACTTATGCCATCTATTCATTTGATCTCCAAAAGGATTCTGATGCATACCTTCAATACTTTTTAGATGAAATATTAGATTATTCTCTCCATAATAATTTAAGCTTTACTGATTTTCTGGCCTATTGGGAAAAGAAAGAAGACAATTTAAGTATTGTTTCTCCACCTGAAGCAAATGCAGTGAAGATAATGACCATTCATAAATCTAAAGGCTTAGAGTTTCCAGTAGTTATTTACCCGTTTGCCGATTCAAAAATTACACAAGATTTGGATAGAGAGATTTGGCTTCCGGTTTCTCAAGATGAATTTGGTATAAAGACAGCCCTATTTACCCGAAACAAAGATCTCGCTTCTTTTAATGAGCAAACTCAGGAAATGTGTGAGGCACATGAAGCCAAGTTACAGCTAGATCAATATAATATATTATATGTAGCCTTGACCCGAGCTGTAGAGCAGCTCTATATTTTCACCACCAAAGATCTCAATGTAAAGGGGCTAGAAAATACAGATACCTATGCTGGATTATTTATCAATTATTTAAAAGGTTCTGGAAGATGGAACGATGCAGAAAACACCTTTGTTTTTGGCAAAAAACCCTTAACCATAACCTCTACTAAAAACACAACGCAAGAATTAATTCCATTTGCTTCTCAAAATCCACTGCAAACCTCCTTTAAAGTCATTACTAAAAGTGGTTCATTATGGGAGACGGTAAGGGAGTCTGCTTTAGAGAAAGGAAATCTATACCACCTTCTACTGGCTAACATAAAATATAACTATGAATTGGAGGAGGCTTTAGAAGAAGCCGTACGCTCCGGAACTATAAATACACAAATAGCAGCTAAGGTCTCTTTACAACTAAAAGAGATTCTAAGGCACCCAGAGCTTATGCCCTATTTCTCTACAGACTATACTATTTATAATGAGTATGATATTTACACCCGTAATGGAAAGGTAATCCGGCCAGACCGTCTCGTCATTAATTCAGTTAATGAAGCGGTAATCATAGATTATAAAACCGGAAGTTTTAGCCCCAACTACGTCAATCAACTAAATACTTATGCAGAGGCTCTAAGCGAAATGGGCTATAAGGTAACCAAAAGATTGCTCGTCTTTATAAATGATACCATAGAAGTAAAAGCGTTATAACTGGCTGTAGAATCTTTAGTACTTTTGCAAAAAATCTACAAACATGTACGGATCTATAAAAGAATTTTTACAAAACGAGCTTGAGGAGATCAAAGAAAACGGACTCTATAAAAAAGAACGGGTAATTGTTTCACCACAAGGCGCAGTTATTAAAATCAATACCGGAGAAGAAGTTATTAACTTTTGTGCCAATAACTATTTGGGGCTTTCATCACATCCAGAGGTAATTCAGGCTGCAAAAGACACTCTGGACAGCCATGGGTTTGGAATGTCTTCAGTACGCTTTATTTGCGGCACACAAGACATTCACAAAAAATTAGAGGCTAAAATTGCTTCTTTCTATCAAACAGAAGACACTATATTATATGCCGCTGCTTTTGATGCTAACGGAGGTGTTTTTGAACCCTTGCTATCTGCCGCAGATGCTATTATATCTGATTCGCTAAACCATGCCTCTATTATAGATGGCGTAAGGTTGTGCAAAGCCATGCGTTTTCGCTATCAGAATAATGATATGGCAGATCTTGAAAAACAACTTCAGACTGCTCAAGAAAAAGGCGCCCGCTTTAAACTTATTGTAACAGATGGGGTTTTCTCAATGGATGGCTTAGTGGCACCACTGGACAAAATTTGTGATCTGGCAGATAAATATGACGCCATGGTAATGATTGATGAATGCCATGCTACTGGGTTTATTGGTGCTACAGGTATTGGTACGCCAGAATTGAAAAATGTTATGGGTAGAGTAGATATTATTACAGGTACCCTGGGCAAAGCTATGGGAGGTGCCATGGGGGGTTATACTACCGGTAAAAAAGAAATTATAGAAATTCTTAGGCAACGATCAAGACCTTATCTATTCTCAAACTCTTTAGCACCAGCTATCGTAGGTGCATCCATTAGGGTGTTTGAAATGCTAGAAAATGACACCTCTCTTCGTGATAAACTGGAGTCTAATACTAATTATTTCAAGAAAGGAATAAAAGAAGCTGGTTTTGATATTATTGATGGAGATTCTGCAATTGTACCGGTAATGTTATATGACGCAAAACTATCACAAATAATGGCAGATAAGTTATTAGAGCGCGGTATTTATGTAATTGGGTTCTTTTATCCGGTAGTTCCTAAAGAAAAAGCAAGAATTCGCGTACAGTTATCTGCAGCACATACGCAAGAACACCTTGATGCCGCCATTAAAGCATTTACAGCCGTAGGAAAGGAACTCGGTGTTATCTAAAACCGTTCCACATTATCAAAAATCAAAAAAATTAATATATTTGTTTTTGTTAATAAATATTAAGAACTTACATTTGTCGTTAATTAACACTTAAAATTAAATAATTCAACATGAAACATCTTAGCAAATTATTAGTTGCTGCTGTACTTTTTATGGGACTTGGCACGATGGAGGCGCAAGACTCAAACAATCCGTGGCAGGTTAGTTTTGGTGTAAACGCTATAGACGTTTATCCAACAAACCAACCAGGATTAGGTAAGTGGTTTGATGAATATTTCAATGCTAACGATCACTGGAACATCCTTCCCTCTATATCTGTGGTATCTGTATCGCGTTATGTAGGTGACGGTTTCTCCGTAGGAGTTCGCGGTTCATTAAACCAAATTGATAAATTAGGAGACACAGAAGTAGATGACCTTTCTCACTACGCTGTAGACGGTACTATCAAATACAACCTTAACGAATTTTTGAAGTTAGGTAAATTTGATCCGTTTATCGAAGTAGGTGGTGGTTATACCTGGGTTGACGAAATTGGTGCTGGTACTATTAATGGTGGTCTTGGTTTCAATTATTGGTTTACTGAAAATATTGGTCTTACCCTTCAATCTTCATATAAGCATGCTTTTGAAGATTATGGTGTTAAGCACTTTCAACATGTAGCTGGTGTAGCTATTAAATTTGGCGGTACTGATACTGATGGTGATGGTATCTATGATAAAGATGATGCTTGTCCTGAGGTTGCTGGTCTTCCTGCTTTCAACGGGTGTCCTGATTCTGATGGTGATGGTATCGAAGATTCTAAAGATGATTGTCCAAATGAAGCAGGTCCTGCTGAATTAAACGGTTGTCCTGATACTGACGGTGATGGTATTGCTGATAAAGATGATGCTTGTCCTGCTGAAGCTGGTCTAGCTGCTCTTAACGGATGTCCTGATGCTGACGGTGACGGTGTTGCTGATAAAGATGACGATTGTCCTGCTGAAGCTGGTCCAAAAGAAAATAAAGGTTGTCCTTACCAAGATAAAGATGGTGACGGCGTACTTGACAAAGATGATCAATGTCCAGACGTTGCTGGTACTGTAGCTAACAAAGGTTGCCCAGAAGTAACTGAAGAAGTTCAGAAGCAATTGAATGAATATGCTAAAACAATCTTATTTGATACAGGTAAATCTTCTATCAAGAAAGAGTCTGAAGCTGTTCTTGCAGATATCATAGCAATCCTTAAAGAATATCCAAATGCTAAATTCTCTATTGACGGTCACACAGACAGCGTTGGTAGCAAGAAACTTAATCAGCGTCTTTCTGATTCAAGAGCACTTTCTGTAAAAGAATTTCTTGTAAACAATGGTATCAATGAATTCAGATTGTCATCAATGGGTTATGGAGAAGACAAGCCAATCGCTTCTAATAAAACAAAAGCGGGTAGAACTCAAAACAGAAGAGTTGAAATTAACCTTGTAAAAGAGTAATTTAAACTTTAAAACATATTGAAAAACGCACCGGAATCCCGGTGCGTTTTTTATTTTTACCCTATGAAGACATTTCTAAGGGAAGTTGCAGAAGATATTATTAAAAGCCATCAAGACCTACAGCCTCTTGTATTTGTGCTTCCTAGCAAAAGAGCAGGTGTTTTTCTTCGCAATGAACTACTCTCTCTTACTACCAAAACAGGTTTTGGACCTAAAATTTATAGTATTGAAGAGTTTGTTCAAGAACTATCTAGACTAAGGCTAGCGGATACAACAGAACTTCTTTTTGAATTTTATCAGGTTTATAAGGCGCTTACACCTCAAGAAGCTACAGAAGACTTTTATAGTTTTAGCAGGTGGGCCACCACCATGATTCAAGATTTCAATGAAATAGATCGCTACCTAATAGCTACCGATGATTTCTTTAACTACCTAGCTTCTATAAAAGAGCTAAGCCATTGGTATTTACAAGAAGAAAAAACATCCCTTCAACAAAATTACATAAGGTTTTGGAATACACTACACCAGTATTATACTCAACTAAAGACGCGATTACTAGAAAAACAACTAGGCTATCAAGGATTAATTTATAGAGAAGCCGTAGAAAATCTAAATTACTATTTACAAGTACACCAGAGTAAACCCCATTTTTTTATAGGATTCAATGCCTTAAATACAGCAGAGTCTTTAATTATACAAGAGTTTTTATCGCATACAAATACCAAAGTATTCTGGGATATTGATGCACATTTTGTAGAAGACAAACAACATGATGCTGGCCTTTTTGTGCGTCGTTATTTCAAAGACTGGCAATACTATCAAAAGAATCCATTTACCCTATTTGGCACTTATTTTAGTGAAAAAAAGCAAATTGAAATTACAGGTATTCCAAAAAATATTGGGCAGGCACACTATATTAGCAAACTACTTTCTGCTCTTAAAGAACGTAAACAAGGGCTTCAAAATACGGCTATTGTTTTAGGAAATGAGATTTTATTAGCACCTCTACTAAATGCCTTACCCAAAGATATTACAGAGGTAAATATTACCGGAGGGTATCCACTTTACCTTTCTCCTATTGCTTCGTTCTTCAGTAATTGGTTTGAGCTCTTAGACAGTAAAGAAACCCAAGGTTGGTATCATCGTCCTTTGATCAATTTGCTTTCGCATCCGGCAGGTAGATTACTTTTTACCAGTGAAGATAAAGATTATGCAACTCAATTTATTGATAAAATAAATACCCAGAATCAATTATACCTCTCACAAGAAAACATCGTTGATCATTTTCCACAAAACTTGCATCCTATTTGTGATGTAGTATTTAGTTCCCGCTCCACCTCAGATATGAACACGGTAATTACCAATTGCCTTCATATCACCTTAACACTCAAAGAAAAATACCAAGATCAAGGCGGGCAGGCATTATATCTAGAATATTTATACCGATTGTATAGAATCTTTAATCAGCTACAACATCTCAATAAGGAGTACCAAGTTATAGAACATCTAAAAGGCTTTAGGCATCTTTTTAAAGAATTATTAAGCAAAGAAACTATTGATTTCCAAGGAAAACCTTTGCAAGGACTTCAAATAATGGGTGTTTTGGAAAGTAGAAACCTAGATTTTGAAACGGTTATCATTACTTCGCTTAATGAAGGTATTTTACCATCCGGTAAAAGTGATAATTCTTTTATTCCGTTTGACATGAAATCGGCTTTTGACCTCCCAACCTACAAAGAGAAAGATGCTATTTATACCTATCACTTTTATCATTTATTACAAAGAGCTAAAAATGTGTATTTGCTCTATAATTCTGAACCAGATGTATTGGAAGGAGGAGAGAAAAGCCGCTTTTTATTACAACTAACCTTAGATAAAGTACCCGCACACACTATTACCGAGCATATTGCAGGACCCCAAGTAACCCTTGCTCCTCCTAAACTAACAAAAATTACTAAAAATGAAGCTTTAAATAAGCGCCTTGAGGAAATTGCAACCCGTGGTTTTTCACCAACCAATCTCACCAATTATATTAGAAATCCGTTAGACTTCTATTTGCAATCAGTTGTAGGCATACGCAATGAGGTGGAACTAGAAGAAACCGTTGCTGCAAACACGCTAGGCACGGTGGTTCATGACACCTTAGAAGATCTTTATACCCCCATGGTTGGTAAGCTCTTAACAGGAGAAGCGCTTGCTAATGCCCACAAACTAATTACCCCTACGGTTGAAAAGAATTTTACCAAAACCTATCGTGGTGGGGATATAAGCCGGGGTAAAAACCTCATCATATATCATGTGGCTTTGCAATATGTTACCAAGTTTATAGAAATGGAACAAAAAGAGGTAAGCAAGGGAGCTTCTATTAAAATACTTAAGCTTGAAAGCGATTTAAAGCAATCGGTTCCTATTCCTCAATTGGATTTTCCAGTGTTTTTAAGAGGAAAAGCAGATAGAATTGATGAAAAAGACGGCATTATTAGAATTATTGATTATAAGACGGGAAAGGTATTACAAAATGAACTGGAGCTTTATGACTGGGATGTTTTAACTACAGATTATAAATATAGTAAGGCGTTTCAAGTATTGGCGTATGCCTATATGCTCAAAGACGAATTTCCAACTAAAGAAGTGCAGGCCGGAATTATTTCGTTTAAGAATTATGGTGGAGGCTTTCTTAGATTTGCAACCAAAGACAGCCCTAGAAGTGCCAAAAAAGCATATGCAGTTACAACTACTACACTAGAAGCATTCTTAAAAGAACTTACGAAACTTGTACTAGAGATATGCAATTCCACACAACCCTTTATTGAAAAAGAAATATAGTTATGCAAATAGAAAAAAATATTGTTTTAGAGAGAGCCCATAACAAACCCATTGTTTTAGATGTCTTTTACCAAACTTCTCCTCAAAAATTACCTTTAGTACTGTTTTGTCATGGTTACAAAGGCTTTAAAGACTGGGGAGCGTGGCCTTTGGTTGCAAAAGCTTTTGCAGAGGCGGGCTTCTTTTTCGTGAAGTTTAATTTCTCGCACAACGGGGGCACCGTAGAAGAACCTATTGATTTTCCCGATTTAAAGGCTTTTGGTGAAAACAACTATCGCAAAGAATTAGAAGATATAAAAGATGTATTGGATTTTTGTGAGGAAAATTATACAGCCACTGCGAATCTTTCACAGATTCATCTTATAGGGCATTCACGAGGGGGCGGTATTGTCACTTTGTATGCAAATGAAGATACCCGCATTACCAAACTGATTAGTTGGGCCGGGGTAAGTGATTTTGAAATGCGATTTCCTGCTGGTGATGCTTTTGAAGAATGGAAACGCACAAATGTCTTTTATACTGTTAATGGACGCACCAAACAAAACATGCCGCATTTCTTTCAGTTTTGGGAAGATTATGCCAAAGACCCAGCCCGTTTTGATATTGAAAAAGCTTGTAAGGAGATCACTATTCCCCATTTAATTATTCATGGAACAGATGATGCCTCTGTGCCCTTATGGGAAGCAGAATCTTTACATGAATGGAATTCTTCCAGTAATTTACTATTAATTAAAGGGGCTAACCATGTATTTGGCGCAAAACACCCATGGGAAAAAGACCATATGCCGTCACATTTAAAGGAAATAGTAACTAAAAGTATAGATTTTTTAAACGCTTAAAGTAAATTGAACTTGTAATTCTGTCTTTTTCAAGAAGCCAAAACGCTAAGAAATTGGTGTTCAATGAAAAACGTATGCCTTGGGAAGGAGTTTATTTCCTTCTTGAAAAGCTACTTCACAACATATTTTGTTATGCTTTCAAAAACGCTTTTTTAATTCTTTTTAGGTAGATTTTTGAATACTTTAAAAATAAATCAGAAACACATATACATTACAAAAATGTAAACTATAGTCTACATTTTTGTAATGTAACGTCAGTTAGATGTAAATAAAAATTAAAAATCGGGTTTGAAATTGTCTTTTATTTAGGTCCATTTTCAAACCCTGAACGCAGTCGCAGGGTGAACAAGCGAAGAAAATGAACGTAAGTAGCTTATCTACACTATTTTAATAATTCAAAGATCACATTTAAGACTAAAATATAAAACTGAAATTAGATCAAACTCAGGTTAAGGCATATCATACCAAGCATGTTCAACTTCTCATAGCAAAAAGTAAAATGATCAAAAATGAAAAGCGTTTTATATCAACACTCCACAAGCATCTAGGTTTAAAAGCACGATTGGTTTTAAAAATAAAAAGCTCCCAAAAGAGGAGCTTTCAACAATTATCACTTAATAATCTAAAATTCTAATAGTGGTACCTATAGTATCAACGCAAATGTCGATTATAATTTTCATTTACTTTTACAGGAATTAGTGCTGGCTCTTCCTCTTCAGTTCCAAAAACACGTTTTGCCAATGCTGCTAATTCTTCCCAAATGGTACTATTATATGTAGGGTTTTTTCTTCTCATAATTTCTCTATTTTTTCACTTAACCAATCTATAATAAATCATGTTCCAGCTTGTTGTTCTGTATACATGCTATTATTTCTTGAAGATAAGACAACCTTATGAAAGATACTACATAATTTAGCTAAAGTATTATTAAATCTTATTTTAAAGGAAAATTAGTTCTCAGCCTTCATCTTTTCCCACACCGGAAGCAAGCTTTGCAATTTGTCTTTATAACTAGCATTCATCTTTTCATTCATATCAATGGTGAATGTAAAAGGTCTGTCTACTGGAAAGTACCAGTACTTTTCTTTAAGCATTCCTTCTTTCGTACTAATTTTCCAGTCTGGAATATTAATATGACTTAATTCACCTTCTTTTGTAGTGAAGAGCCCCATAGCCCTAAGATCTTCCTTGCTCTTATAAGTTAATAGAATAGTGGCATTGAGTTTATCGGCTTCTTTAGAGAATACCAGCGACTTCAATTGAAAATTTTTGAGTTCTTCACTTAATTTTGTGTTTTCTATAATATCTTTTAATTGCGCCTTGGTTCTATCAAAAGCTGCTGTACTTTCTGAAGCAGTAAAAACATGTTGTTGTTCTATCTGAATAGTTTTTTGGACAACGTCTACTTGTATTTGTGTAATAGCACTAGCGATTCGGCTGTTTTCTTGGGCAAAAATGGAGCCTAATAAAAAGAATATCACTTTAATCTGTTCCATAAGTTTGTAGGTTATTGATTGCCTAAATATACGGTTTTACTTAGAAACAGGGCTATTTTGATTCTTATTACAAAGGCGCTTCCTTTTTATATTAACCTAGACATGAAAATGTTTTGTAATACTATGGAGCTACTCTACAAAGGTCACAGAAATATTTCCAGAGAGGAAAGCATACCCCAAAAAACAATTGAAAATCTGTTGTTAGGTAAAAATAAACTGTAATCTACCTACAAACGTACTCCTCTGTTTAGAAATTACGTTTATGAAGATTCTTAGCATAGAGAAACTTATAAATAAAACGCTAAAGTTTTGCGGGTTCTACCCATTTAAACTGGAATGAATTTTCTGGAATACGAATTCTGTCTGCAAGACGCCTCATTCTATCTGGTAGCCTCAAAAGATAATCGCAAGCTTTTTCCGCTTCATCGGTAAGACCAGTCACCTTGTCTATCTCCCAACGTTTTATTAGTTTATCAAGAATGTCTACATAATCCATAGAAGTGTAAACTCCTATTCGCTGGGCTGTATTGGAGAATTCTTCAAATGCAGTACCAATTTTATCTCCAGATTCTCTTAAAAAATGAGCCGGCATGGTTATTTTTTGCCTCATCATATCGTGAAAGGCTAGCATCATCTGACTAGGATCTACGGCAAAAATACGTTCTACAAATTCAGAATAGGCGTTGTGATGCCTCATTTCATCACCAGAAATAATCTTACACATTTTACCTAATTGCTTATTGCCTTTTTCTTTAGCAAGCTTGGCAACTCTATTATGCGAGATATAAGTAGCAAGTTCTTGAAAACTGGTATACACAAAGTTTTTATAAGGGTCTCTGCCAGTACCTATATCAAATCCGTCTGCAATTAAGTGTTGTGTAGTAATTTCTATTTCTCGCATGTTTACACGACCTGAAAGATAGAGGTATTTACTAAGTACATCTCCATGACGATTTTCTTCACCAGTCCAATGTCTTATCCATTTAGACCATCCATTATTGCCTACTTGATCTATCCCTTCTACATCCATCAACCAAGATTCATAAGTGGGTAATGCTTCTTCGGTAATCATATCACCTACCAATACCACCCAAAAATCATAAGGGAGTTCTTTGGCGAGTTCTCTAATTTCAGTTACTTCATCAAAAAATTCTTCGCTTTGAGAGTCTGGAAGAAAATCTGTAGGTTGCCATATACTATCAATGGGTATGAGGTATTTTTTGATTAAAGACTCTACGTCTTTCTCCAAGAATTGCATTACTTCTAATCTCACATTTTTTAATGACATATAAACAATGATTTTATAATTTGATCCGAAATTTATTTTCGCTTTAGATTGCTTTTTTTGTATAAATACCTTTTTGTATAGCTAACAAACCAGTTTTTCTAAAAACGGAAACCCCTTCTTATAAGCGATTCTCTATACAAAGCAGAATTGCTTTTATACTTTTCTTATTCTAGTATAATGAACAAAGTTAATGTGATGTTTTCAAATACACCCTATAAAAAGTGAAATATCACTCATACTATGGTATTTACCAGAATTATAACATGACAAGTTACACTCATTAAATAGCAAATACGCAAGGCTTAAATACTACATATTACTGGATTCTCTATATGCTAAAAATGTCATTTTATTTTAAATAAAAAAAGTAGCGACTTCCCAAGTTGTTGCTACTTTTTGTTGATTAGAAAAAACCACTCTCCTAAATTATTTAAAAAACATTCCTTATGTGCTAAACTTAATTCTTAGGAAATGCTATACACTTACTAATGCTAAACTCAACTAACTCTCACTGATAAATATAAAGATATGATGTATGTAATGCATATACCTATAAATTAGTAATATGTGGGAATTTTAAGGTATAAGTGCTTCAGTGCATTAAGAATATTAGAGATTGCTAGAGGGTCTAAGAGCAAAAGTGTTAAAGCTAATTTGATAAAGAATACATTAAGTGTATATCAATACTATTGAGTAGAGATACCTTTTATCATTATTTTAAAGTATTGCCACGATCTTTTTTGATAGGTCCCATCATTCCATTCTACGTAGTTTTCTATATATAGATTATTCTTTATATCAAACACACTTCGGCTTATCTTAAAAGGCACTTTAAAAGCACCATGAAGATTCCATTCATTCCTTTCAAGCGTATGTATCCCTATCTCAGAATAATTAGAATTATTTTTATTAATAGAAAATAAAAATGAAAAGTCTGTATTAAATAGTGGAAATCCACTTAACTTTTGTTGATCGCAGTTAACCATATCTACCAAATAATAAGAGTCTCCTGCAGCATTCTTTGCACTTACCAAATGTGACCTTGCACCTCCCAATTTACCTTGATACGTATAAATTTGATTTTCCTGATTAGATGCATTTTGTTTGTCTTTAAACCTAATCGTCTTTTGATTGGCACATGTGATGGAAATAACTCCATTCTTCTTGGTAATTCTATCTATCTCCTGCCATTCGTATAAAGTCTCATAGAGGCTCTCAAATTCTTTTTGGGTAACTGCTTCTACTGTAATATTTGTATTTGCAGCTATTACAATAGTGTCTTTTTGGTATAAATACAATTCTTTTCCAACAACGTCTTCAGGTTCCAGATAATATTCATTAGAAGCTTTTATCAAGCTTACATCATATGAATTGGTCAAACAAGCATCTATTACGTAAACCGTATCATTTCTATACCGAACGCCCGTCCATTCTCCTGGAAAAAAATCAACTTCTTCTTCAATAAATCCGGTAATTCCCGTCTTTTTTAATATTTCTAATTGTGTGTTGTACGGAAACCTTCCTATAATTTTTCCTTCAGGCGCAATTCTATATTGCAATCCTGTTTTACAATTTACATAGTTATAAAGAACTGATTCTTTCTTTTGTGTGATGGAATCTGTATTTTTTTGCTTGTTATTTGGGTCTTCGCTTTCTGTTTTTTTACAGCTAACTGCTATAGAAAATAACATTAATATTGCTAGCTTTATGGTATTTTTCATGTTGTACTAGTTTATAAAAATTCTCGTTTTATTAAACACCTAAGATTCATTTGGCCTTTGTGACCTATTTCATTGTCTTCATATTTTTTTTGAAAGATAAACATTTCACAGATACGTTTTCCTTCTGTAAAGGTATCAATAATTATTTCCATAGGTTCCAATAACAATGGACATGCGGTGTACATAACCTCCGTTTTGTTAGTCGCAATATGATGTCTCCTTACACTTATTTTAAGCTGCTCTTGATTTTTATTTATAGGATAACAAAAATGATAAAAATATCCTAGTATCAATTCTTTTGAATCTGTAGAGGTTAATACGGCACTTTTCAATGCTGTCCAACCGTAATTTGTGGTCTCTAAGGCTCTTTATCAAAATCTAAAGGTGTATCGCTATATTGATCATTAATCATTATTTTGTAGGTATAGCGTGCGGTTTGTACATCTTTAAGCATTACGGTGTATTTACAACAGGATCTTGGGCAAAAAGCTTTATCACACTCGCAATTGCTACTAAAAAGAAGCGTAATTTTCTCATAAAGAGAACGAATAAATTTGATACTCAAACTTACTTAAAAAAATTTGAAAGAGAGTATGGTCAAAGGTTAGTACCACTAATGCCAATCTTTAATATCATCTTGAAAAGCTTTCTCCAGTTTTTGAGCATCTGTGCGGGTAAGATTTCGTTTCATTTCATTTATAACAGCACGTGCAGAATCAAAACGGTCTCCTGATTCGTTTGTAAGTTCTGCATGTTGTGCTTCTGCATTGTTAAAACCACCATGATCATTAGAGGAAGCAACAATAGCTCGGAGTGCTTCTCGATTACTAAGTGCAGGATTTCGTAAAGCTTTTATGGCCGCTAATTGTGCTTCTGCATGCAGGCTGTATTCATGCGCCAGTGTTTCTGCTAGCTGTGCAACACTACCATTTGTGAGTCCGCCCAATCCTTTTTGATTTATTTTAATACGAAGAATTAAGGGTTGCGTACGCATATCATCTGTAACGGCATTTTTATCTACAATCTCTCCTAGTGTGTCTGCAAAAGTTTCTGGAGCATCATCATCACTGGTTCTGCGTTCTAGTTTGGTTTCTCCAGAGCCCGCCACCCCAAATGCGGTGCCAGGATCTATAATCACATGAATATTATCTGAGCTATTGATAAGTTGAAACAATTCTCCATTAATAGCACTAATAGCATTGTAAAATAGTCGTACCGCTGTATCCATATTAGCCGTTGCGCTTTTTGGATTTTTAACCAGAAATTTTCCTTGAATCGTCTTTGATGATTCAACCTCCGAAGAAACATTGCTTGGAGAAACAGCTTGGTAAGAAACCTGTTGCAATGCTTTTGCACCCATTATATCTGCTTCCTTTTCTAAACCTTCGTCATCATTAATAGCTACCGTTGCTTTAAGTTGTTTGGTGGGCTGTACCCGTCCTTGTTTTTGCTGTACCACATGCCAAGCCTCATGAGGCAAATGCTTTTCTTGTCCGCTAGCCAAATGAATTTGATTGCCTTGTGCATAGGCATGTGCTTGTAATTGGGCTGGTTTGGGGGAGTTGTAATGCACTTTCACATCGTCCATAGCCAAACCAGAAAGGTTTTCAATACCTGATTTTAGATTATCGGGCATCCCGGTATTATTAGCTTTACGTTGTAAGGTTAACTTATGCTGATTTGTAAACTCATTTGCGCTCTTTTGGGTAGCTGCTAATTGCTTTACTCGTTTACTATCATTCGCAGCAGCCTGTAATTTTTGAAAAGAGGTATGTTCCTGTCTTTTTTCAGAAAATAACTGAATTCCTGAGGCTTCAGTCTTAGCATTGCTTACCAGAGTTGATGGAGCGTTTTTATTAGATATTTTTTCTGGTGAGGATTTCATCTTTAGCTAGTGTGCTTTATCAAATTTACGAAGTAATAAGAATATAAATAACTATTTATATGCGGTTTCATTAAATAATCAATACTTTATGATTAATGTAATATCTGCCCTCCAAGAATTACATTTCCATTATCAAGGCTTTTTTCTGAGCTAAAACTGGTAATGATAAAAGATAATTTAATGTTTTCGGCTACTACAAGCCCTAAACTTAATTGACCGAATGAAAAACTGGCGCTATCAATTCCTAGATTCTCCTGATAAATATCGGTACCAAAAATCATATTGGTATTAAAATTCATAAAAAAACGCAGTGCATTGTTGCTTAAGGAAGCATCTGCATAGATATCTATTCCAAAAGAGGCACTTCCCGCAAAGTCTTCGGTGGTAGTACCAAATTCTGGAAAGTCTGCGGTGCCTTTGGCTATAAAACGAGATAATACATTGTATTGGTTGTTTTTAGAATGAGCATAGACCAAAGGATACTCAAATGTAAGTACTGTATTTCCCCCGTTGGTAGCTAACCTTTGATATGCTTCTTGCTGTTTTGCGGTTTCAGAATCATCAGATGAACTACTTGATATCATAGTACCCAAACTTACTCGAAAAACGCCCAGATTACCGCTCACCAGTTCTGAATATAAAGAGCCTGTATTGTCACCAAAGGTAAATCCTGTATTATTCAATACTTTAAAACGGGCACCTGTATTACCATAAATATAATCAAACAAAGCCTCTGAGCGACGGGGTCCAAATTGCAAAAAGAAGAATTGCTTGTATTGCAAATAGTCTTTTGTGTAAATATGATAGAGCGAATCTTGTTCTTTCTCTAGACTTTTTAATGTTGCTTTTGTGTCTTCTATTTTTGTCAGTTTATTTTCTATAATAGTATCTGAAAATCTATTAGCCACCACCGTATCTATTGAATTGGCATAAAGCTGGTCTTTTTTACCAGACAATTGTTCTTTAAGTTTCTTTATAGTAGTTGCATTGTAGTTGTAGCGAATAATTTCTGGCGTAATATAAACGGAGTCTTGTTTGCCGTTTCTGTTAATATTAGTTTTTACAGTACTATCATCTATAGCAGATTTGCTATTTAATAATTTAATGCCAGAAGTTTGACAAATAACAGTGGTAGACGTCAATAAAAGCAATAAAACAAAGATTCTTTTCATAAGAGAAGGTTTGGTTAGATAAAATCAATAGATAAAATAGGCGCCTTTGGAATAAAGCTTCTTTTTAGCATACCCTTCATCTATTAAAATTAGATTTGATTTTTGGATTAAATCAAATATAGAAACTCATTTCCAACCAAAACAGCGTATTTCTACGGGGTTTTAGCAGCTTTAGTAGTAGTATCTTCTACTTTTAGCATGGGAATACGCACCAATTCTACCGTAGCGGAAGCAAGAATTACTTTGCCATTGGTATTTTGAAAGGCTATACCAATTTGCTCATTTAATTGATGTTTTACAGAACGGCGCTTTTTATAGTCTGTAATATAGCGTAGGTTAAACTGCACCCAATTATCTGTCATAGTAACCGCCAGTGTAGGTTCAACCTGTGCGTTTTCAATATAATACTTTTTTACTACCTCTTTCCAGGTAGTAATGGACTGGGTTACATATTCTGAAAGTGTATGTTGTGCGATTTCAATAATAATTTTTTTGGCAAGCTCCATATCGGAACCGTAACGCACTGGCAAGTCAAACTCATCCCAGATAAAGGGAAAATCGTTTGAATAATTATAAATAGGGCCTCTAAATACAAAAGCGTTACTGAGTTTTACAATACGCCCACTGTAATTATCACTACTTACCCATTCGCCAATCTCCATCATAGTGGTATAAATACTATCTATGTCTATCACATCTCCTTTGATACCATTAATCTCAATTCGGTCTCCGGGTTTATAGACCTTTACAAGAAAGATATATACAGATCCTGCAAGGCTCAGAATTAATTCTTGCAGGGTAATAGTAATGCCCGCGGTAAAAAGACCTATTGCAAGGGTAAAATCACGAATGTTTCCCGTAAAATAAGAGAGTGATAAAATGATGATAAAAACATAGCCTACAATTTCTAAAGCCTTTTGTGATTTGTAACGGGCATTGGTATCTGGAATATTCTTTTTAAGTAGTTTTCGCAAGGCCTGAATTATCAATAAAATAACTACTAGCCATAGCAAATACTTAATGATGCTAGTAGTAGTAGGATGTTGAAGCATCCACTCTTTGATGGATTCCAGACCTTCCATAATTTTCCAATTTGCGCTAGATAGTGCTTCTTAAAGATACGGAATTTTAAGGAGAGTAGTTATGATTTGTAAAACTGTTCTAGGCCTTTTCTATAAACTTTTTAAAGCTAGTACAGTCCTTTTCATATTTAAAATTGCTATTGTCTTTTATTATTAATTTTAGATAATTTCTCATACATCTAAGAATCAATTTTTCAAAACACAGAGTAAGGAATGCTAAACCTTCCGTTCCATAACAGGTAAAAACCTTCCGGGAATGGAACTTTCTAATTGCCCTACTTTCACAAATCCAAATTTGGTATAAAAATCTGCGGCATTAGGGTCTGCATCTAGCTTTACTTTTTCAAAACCTGCTGCTTTTACGCGTAAGAGAAAATCTTCTAGTAAGATACGTCCATACCCTTTGCTTAAATGATCTGGATGAATAAATAAATTATCTAGCAAGGCCAGTGGTGGGCGCCCAGCCCAAGAATAGTAGCCCACAATCTCTCCTTCTTCTATGAGTTTGTGTACTTTAAACTTCTTTAGATAGTGTTCTGTAATAGTAAGTTCATCTGCCCATTCTTTTAATTGCGCTAAAGTATATCCCCAATGCCCTTTTGAGAGCATCGTAAGCTCTGTAAGGGTCTTGGCGTCTTCAGAAACGGCAGTGAGCAGTTGTGGCATTTCTCTTATTTTAAATCTGGGCGGGTGGGTCTTACTTCTATTTTGCTGGGTAAGGTTCTTGGATGCATTTGTAATAAATCTATCACCAACTTACCAATGTCTTCCGGCTGAATCTTCCACGCATCTGCATCCTCTGGTACATGATTGTTAAAATAGGTGGCAACAGAGCCTGGCATGATAGTGGTTACTTTAATATCATACGGGCGCAAATCTAACATGGTGGCTTGCGTAAATCCTACTACACCAAACTTAGAGGCATTATATCCAGCACCTTTGGCAAAGAAGTTGGTTCCTGCCAAACTTGCTAGGGTCATATAATAGCCTTTAGAAGTTTTAAGGGCCTCTACGGAGGCTTTTAGTGTGTGAAATGCTCCTGTTAAATTCGTATCAATCATTTGATGCCAGTGGGCGTCTTCCATTTTATCTACAGCGGCAAAGTGACCTACGCCAGCATTGGCTAGTACTACATCCAATTGGCCCCAAGTAGCTATTATTTTTGAAACCGCCTCTTGCTCATCACCAAGTTTCGTAACATCAGAGGCAAGACCTAATACCCTACTGCTATCTTCACTTAAATCCTTAGCAGCAGCTTCTGCATCTGCTAGTTTTCTACCGCTAATAGCAACTCGCATTCCTTGATCTAATAAGGCTTTGGCAACGCCATAACCAATTCCTTTGGTTCCTCCTGTAATATAAGCAACTTTATTCTGTAAACTCATTGTATGTGTTTTTCTGCTATTATTGATTTAAAATACATAGAACAAATCCTATAAAAATAAGCAACTACATAAACTTAGATATGAAGGTTAAACCTCAGCTATCTTTTTTTAGTTTGCTTAAACTGAATAAGGGGCTTTGATAGAATTAGTGTCTGCGATACACTTTTCACTTGTTCTTGGGTTAAAATTACGTAATAACAAAAGCTTTTTGAAATTCTAATACAATTTTTATGATTTCTATCGCTAATTGTTAAGCGCACTATTAAAAATAGCCTTCTTTATACCTAGATAAACAAAAAACCCTTCCGTTTCCGGAAGGGTTGTGGAGCATATCGGAGTCGAACCGATGACCTCTACGCTGCCAGCGTAGCGCTCTAGCCAGCTGAGCTAATGCCCCCTTTTTATTTTATAACTTACCCCTTAGAACCAATACTGGAATAGGGCAATGAAATTCTTGTTTCAAAATTATATTTTTTTCCCAAAGTTTGGTGAAAAATCCGCGTTTTCTTCTAAAAACACATAACATTTCTGGTTTACTACTTTGAAAATGTTCTAAAACACCTTGAAAAGTAGTCGCATTTTCTGAAACCGTAAGTGTTTCGCTTAAAGATTTTAACTCGTCATTGAGCTGCATATCTTCATCGTTATGTTTAGGTGTTTTTACAAATAACAAATTTACATCGGCACCAAAATGTTGTTGTAATTTTTGAAGGGGTTCTAGTACTCCTTTGCGTTTTACTACACCACTTCTAAACGCTGTTAAGATTGTTTTAGGTGCTTTAAATTTATACGTGTCTGGAACAATCAACGTAGGAATCTCCATTTGTTTGATGATGCTCCCAGATATAGCATCTAAATATACCTCATCTTTAATATGGCTATTAGAAGAAACCATTACCAAATCTATGGCCAGTTCATCTGCTATTTTCTCTATCACTTCAGGAAGTGTTCCTTTGGCAACTACATTTGCTAATTCTACTCCTTTTTGGTCTATTTTCTCTATAAACGCATTTACATATGCTTTGGTTTCACGCTGTATAATCTCTTCTACTTTTAAAATGCTTCCAGCTCTGGAAACCACATTATAATCACCAAGCACAAATACTTTACCTCCTGTAAATTTGGCAAAATCAATTGCGTACTGCAAGGTGTTCTCAATATTTCTGGAAGCTGCAACAGGAACTAATATATTTTTCATAAGTTCTTATTTAGGGTTAATCAATGTAGTAAAAAGTAGCTATTCTTAACATTAATTACGGTTTACTAATTAGTGACCGATATTTGATAGATGAAACTGTTTTTCTACATTTACCGGGCGTAAAAGTACATAAAAAAGACGGAATAAATGATGCAAATAAGACCCGCAGCTGAGAACGAAATTGATCAAATTCTAAGGATAACGGCTGCTTGTAATTTGTTTATGAGATCTAAAGGTATTAATCAATGGACAGAAAATTACCCTTCCCGCATGGCATTTGAAACAGATGTCTCACATAATGAACTCTTTGTATTGGTGAACAATTCAATAATTATAGGCTGTATTGTGGTATCGGAACGAATTGATGAAGTGTACAAACCCGTAAAATGGCTTACGCCTACTACCAAACACAAATATATCCACAGATTGGCTATACATCCAACTCATCAAAGAAAAGGCCATGCGCATCAATTAATGAATTTTGCAGAAGATTTGGCAAAAAAACACCAATGCACATCGATTCGGCTAGATACTTTTAGCAGGAATAAGGGCAATCAAAAGTTTTATGAAAGCAGAGGATACCACCGTTTAGGGGAAATTTTCTTTCCAGAACAAAGTGAACATCCTTTTTATTGTTTTGAGTACATACTATGAACTTTATATGATGATGAAGTTTTTTATCTCCATAAATATTCAGGAAGTCTGTTTAATTAGAAGTAAAAAACACTAAAAATAAGCCTTTCCTGTAAAAAGAAAAGGCTTCATATTTAGATTTCACAAAGGTTTATTTTGCGAGTTTATACAACGCTTTTTGCTGGTCTTGTTCAAATACATAATTGTCTGAATTAAGACGCCAGTTAGTGACTACCGTATAACCGCCTTTCACAGCTTCATTAAAAGCATTCTGCCCTGTTTGATAATTGCTTTCAAATTTAGCCCCATATGCTAATAAGCCTTGATTAATTCCTGCTTGTGTGAATTCACTTGCCGGTGAAAAACCAGAATACAATTGTACGTTTACAAAGTCAAAATAGGTGTTTACAGTTTGTGCATCCAGATTTCCAACAGAGGCTGGAGATAAGGTTAGGTAATAATGCTTAGTGGTTTGTTGTCTAAACTGTTTGCCAATGGCTTCAAAAAGCATCCGAAAGCGAGCCTGACTAATTGAATTACAAATAGGATATTCCCAATCAATATCAAATCCATCAAGATCATACGCCTTTAAATAAGTTATTAAATTGGCTGCAAAGTTATCTGCATTTTGTTGATCTGTTTTATTAGGGTTGGAAAAAATATCCAGTAATACATTTTGATTTCCCCAAACCAAGGTCATTGCAATTTTAATATTAGGATTGTTTTTACGCGCATCTCTAATGATAAAGTTCATATAATCTTGATTGGTAAGTCCGCCAGGATGACCTCCGTCTCCCATTCGCAAAGTATAAGAAGTTCCATTTCCCACAGGAATGGTATTTTTACCCGTAGGGGTAGTGGTGGCAAAACAGAGGTATAAAATATCTACTGATTGATAAACATTTTCCTTAATCATACGTTGATAGCTACTTCCCGGATCGTTATATCCTAAACGTTTTCCATTGACCATGGGTTCATCCTCATTCAAAAAAATCCATGCATTTACTAAATTAATACTTGATTTCATAAAATTTAATATTTTAAAAGGTTAGGTTAAAGAAATTTACAGTAAAAAACTGCTTATTAAAGGTCTTAAATACAAGTCATAGATTTTAGCGTAGAAATACCTGTTTCTCAAAAAATGAGCATTTTATGTACTTAATATTATGATATTGCTAAATTTTACCCGAAAAATTTGCAGAAGAAATTATCTTTACAACTGATAGAAAATATTAAAATATAAAATATGCCATTAGTAACGCCTTTATCACCAGATCACGATCCAAAAACACAGGAGCTCGCTGAATTTTTTAATGAAACTCTTGGGTTTTAACCCAATTCTGTGTTAACAATTCAACACGGGCTCACTATTTCCAAAGCATTTTTCTCTGTTTAACAGTTGTTTCAAATTTAGTTGCCATAGAATAACACTTGATAGGTCTCGTAAATAGCTAATTAACGTGAGTTCGATATAACCGCTATAAAATATAATTTCAAAATTTTTACACTATTTTAATCTAACAATCTTATTTTTAGATTATTACTTTCATTTTCTTTGCATGCACAGGGGCGAACGTAAAGAAAACAGCTAGTAGCTGTTTTTAGTGAAGCAGCCAGGCGGCGCAGGGAAAACAAAAGAATCCCGAAGGAAGTCGGGAGCGCTTTTAGTTCATGTCATTTCTATTTTCCTTGAAGGAATTCATGAATCTTGGATTTCCAGAGGTGTTTTTAGCCGAAAAGGCTAAAACCGCATTCATTTTCCTAAATTTTCTCCCCCGAACGATCGGGGCTTCAAAAATTTTTAACGGAAAAGGTCTGCTACACTTCGGAAAAGAAAAAATCCGTGGAAAAAGTAGTTCTTTTTAAATCGAAATCCGGTTAATTAAACTCTTTACAGAATAATTGGTACGATACGTTTAAGATGCTGTGATACTTTTTCAGCCTAATAGACCTCAGAACAATTATTGGTGGATAAAAAATCCTCTGTAAATCAATTCCATAAATAGAATAAAAACATATCATACTAAAAACTATTTTTAGTGCTTTTACTCTTAAACACTGCAAGGTTTATTAATAATGTAACATGTTCAACTAACTTATTTTTTTCTTTTGATTACTCTTTTTGGTTTGGTTATTATAAGAGTTAAACCTTCTTTTTTTGTTTTGAGAAAATTCATGTACTCTAAACAATAACTCATCTGCCAGTACCGAAGGAATGGTCTCGGTTAACTCAGGGTTTTTTGTTTTAGTTTTTGATTTTTCTATTAGTGCAGGTTCGCTAATATTAATAACTATTCTTGATGCCCTTATCATTGCAGGCAAACGCTCTTTTTTATGAAATTTTGCTAATTCTTCCCATCCTTGTTCTCCTGCTAATTTGTAGTTTCCACGCTTTGTATATTCTTTATTTTTTCCCAGATGATGGATATGCTCATCATTTTCAGCAAATAAAAAAACAGGCACTAAGCCTTTATCTAAAGCCATATCTTGTACTTTTTCTTTTAAAAAAGACTTTCCTCCAAGGTCTAATGCAAGATTTTCTAGATTTGAATTTTCTAAAATATCCAGTAAAAAAAACTCTTCCAAAACTCTAAATAAATCTTCTCCATGTGCTCTAATAAAAGTAGCATTCTCTACCTTATTATCATCATTGAATATTTTTACTTCAGGGTACGCTGTTACAAATTTTTTAACAATAGGATCTTGTAATTGCATTCTTGATGCTATTAAGTCATCTACCGAACACAATTTTAAAGGTTCTAATCCTTTATTTCTATTTCTACTGTTTAGGTTTTGTACAACTTCATTTAATAGGGTGGTTTTTCCCGTACCTGGCAAACCAATTAGAATAAATGGTAATCTCATAAGTTTTATCAGTTTTCATTTTTGTATTATAAATAGGTTATTTCCCCCATGTAAATCATTAATTTTTATTCATAAAACTGTTCCGAAGTAATTATATTTACTTTAGCTTTAAAACAAAATTATACCATATGCCATTAGTAACGCCTTTATCACCAGATCACGATCCAAAAACACGGGAGC
This sequence comes from Ascidiimonas meishanensis, assembly GCF_037782385.1. Classification (NCBI taxonomy): domain Bacteria; kingdom Pseudomonadati; phylum Bacteroidota; class Flavobacteriia; order Flavobacteriales; family Flavobacteriaceae; genus Ascidiimonas; species Ascidiimonas meishanensis. The sequence goes on along the minus strand of NZ_JBBEXD010000002.1, from coordinate 101,060 downwards.
TCGCCGAATTTTTTAATGAAACTCTTGGATTTTGCCCCAATTCTGTATTAACCATGCAACGCAGACCAGCAATTTCAAAAGCGTTTATCAATCTAAATAAAGCCGTCATGGCCAATGAAGGTAGGGTTACTTCTGCATTAAAAAGAATGATTGCTTGGGTAAGTAGTAATGCTACCGGATGCCGCTATTGCCAGGCACATGCTATTCGTGCTGCAGAACGTTATGGCGCAGCACAGGAACAATTAGACAATATTTGGGAATACAGAACACATCAAGCATTTTCTAATGCGGAACGTGCAGCACTGGATTTTTCTTTAGCTGCTTCTATGGTGCCAAATCAAGTGGATGAGAAGATCAAAACTGAATTGTATAAATACTGGGACGAAGGAGAGGTGGTAGAAATGCTTGGTGTAATCTCTTTATTTGGCTACTTGAACCGCTGGAATGACAGTATGGGAACTACATTGGAAGAAGGAGCCATTGATAGCGGGCAACAATACCTTGGAAAAACCGGATGGGAAGTGGGTAAGCATGTCTAGTAACCTCTTTTCCTTTTTGAAATAGAGCTCCGCTAGTTAAGCGGAGTTTTTTATATGTCCCTCAAAATATTGGAAACCTGTTTTTGCAATTCTGGAACCACCTGTTCTTCAAACCAAGTGTTTTTCGCGATCCAGAATCGGTTAACAGGAGAAGGGTGTGGAAGAACAAAAACCTCTGGAAGGTATTCTTGATAATGTAATATGGTTTCAGTTAAGTTTTTTTTACGTTGATCTTTGAGGTAATAATCTTGTGCATATTTTCCAATAAAAATAGTGAGTTTCACATTTTCAAAAGCTTCCCAGACTTTAGAATGCCAGAGCGGTGCGCATTCTTTACGGGGCGGTAAATCTCCTGTGGTTGCTTTACCGGGATAACAAAAACCCATGGGTAGTACAGCAAAATTACCAGAATTATAAAAGGTATCTTCATCTACTCCCAACCATTTTTTCAATCTTTTACCACTAGCATCATCCCAAGCGCGATTTTGCTCATGGGCTTTCTTTCCTGGTGCCTGACTTACTAAAATTATTTTAGAATTTTTAGCACCTGAAATAATAGGACGAGGTGGTAATGGCAGATGCTCCTGACAATAATCGCAATTTCTTATTTCGTGGAGGAGCTTTTGCACGACTGTAAAAGTTATGCTTTTTTACTTTTTCCGGCTACTACAATTACAATCTCTCCCTTAGGCGGTTTATTGGTATAATAATCTAATATTTCTTTGGCAGTACCTCTTACGGTTTCTTCATGCAGTTTAGAGATTTCACGAGATACTGATACAGCACGATCTTCTCCAAAATAAGTAACCATATCGGTAAGCGTTTTAAGGAGTTTGTGTGGTGACTCGTAAAATACTAGTGTCCGAATTTCTTCTGCCAGTTCTGTAAACCGGGTTTGCCTTCCTTTTTTTACTGGAAGAAAACCTTCAAAGATAAATCGGTCATTTGGCAATCCGCTATTTACTAAAGCAGGTACAAAGGCAGTGGCTCCAGGTAGGCAATCTACTTCAATATTTGCTTCAATACAAGCACGACTAAGAAGAAAGCCTGGGTCTGAAATCGCAGGTGTTCCGGCATCACTAATCAAAGCAACGGTATTTCCAGCTTGAATTCTGTTGACGATACTAGCGACGGTTTTATGTTCATTGTGCATATGATGACTTTGCATGAGTGTATCAATATCATAATGCTTGAGCAATTTGCCACTGGTGCGGGTATCTTCGGCAAGAATAAGATCTGCTTCCTTTAAAACTTTTATGGCTCTAAAAGTAATGTCTTCAAGATTTCCAACCGGTGTTGGAACCAAGTATAATTTTCCCATAGGTTAAGGTCGCACTTTTTTCCCAAAAAAATAAGAAGTTAATAAAATTATAGTAGCCACTAATGCTGTCACACCACTTTCACCTACCATTTCATGAGCAAAATAAGCTAATACAAAATCAAAGAAAAATCCAGCATAAGCCCACTCCTTCAAAGCTTTCCATTTATTAATCCATAGTACCGCTAATCCTAGAATTTTGGCAATCGCAAGCGGATAAATAATATAGGTGGGATATCCCATTTTAATAAAAGCCTCTGTAATAGCCTCATAATTAATGAAATACATTGATGCAGAAAAACCCATTAACACCGTTAACAGTACGGTAGATATCCAGTATAGAATACGCTGTAGTTTCATTGCATTAGAACACTAAATAGTACTAAGAAAATTTCTGCTGCAAGATTTCCATAAATCGCTCTTCATAAGCTTCTTTACCTTCCCAGTTTTGATAATCTGGTTTCACCATGGTTGAAACAAATTGTAACGCCTCGTTTTCGTCTTCAATAGTATTTAATTGAGAAATTACTCTATTGTAATCTTCCATGCTATTATTAAACAAATACTTCACAAAAGCAATACGATCATTCAAACCAATATTCAAATTTTTGCCAAATTTTTGATTTAATGAATTTGATTTAGGTTTGGTTTCTACTATTTTAACCGCACCATTAGTTGTTTGCGGAGTTCTTTCTACAAAAGTGGGTTCCGACTTAAAATCTGCCAGAATATCATCTAAAGATTCTTGCATAGGCATTTCGGCTACCATATCTTTTATAGTATCCATACCTGGTATCATGATATCTTCTTCATGAGGATTATTTTCTGGAACTAACGTATTACGGTCTATTACCTTTGTTGCCATCTCCTCAAACTTATTAACCACTTCACTTTTACCCACCAAAGGCTTTAGATCGCCAAAGTGTTCTTCTATAAACCTAAGAATTGTTAGTTTTTCGTATAACTTTTTAGATTCTTGGTGCAAAGCAATCACATCTTCTTTTCCTTTTAATCTGAGTATATTATGGGCAATACTCATTAATTCTGATTCTAATTTCTTTTTCATCTGTGATTTCAATTTAGGTAATAACCCTATAACTATTCATTTAAATGTGCTTATCAAAGATACCAAATTAAAAAGCTACATCCGAAGTTTCTCTGCATTAGCGAAAAATATTTTAAAGGCTTCTTAAATTTGTAACTAATTTAAATTATGTTTGTTTAAAATGCGTTAACAAAACGATATAATGTCGTTTAATAGGTTGAAAAGTATAACATGTTTCTCGAAAATACCGTAAATCATAAAGAACAGTTTGGTTGGATAGAGGTTATCTGTGGTTCCATGTTTTCGGGTAAAACAGAAGAATTAATACGTCGCCTTAAACGCGCCCAGTTTGCAAGACAGAGCGTAGAGATTTTTAAGCCGGCAATTGATATTCGGTATGATGATGAAATGGTAGTTTCTCATGATAGTAATGAAATTCGATCTACACCGGTTCCCGCAGCTGCCAACATACGAATCTTAGCAGATAGCTGTGATGTGGTGGGTATTGATGAAGCACAGTTTTTTGATGATGAAATTATATCTGTCTGCAACGATCTTGCCAACAAAGGTAAAAGAGTGATTGTGGCAGGTTTAGATATGGATTTTAAAGGAAACCCATTTGGCCCTATGCCCGCATTAATGGCTACAGCAGAGTATGTAACTAAAGTACATGCGGTTTGCACAAGAACTGGGAATCTGGCACATTATAGCTTTCGGAAATCTAATAACGATAAATTGGTTATGTTAGGCGAAACCGAAGAATATGAACCCTTAAGCAGAGCTGCCTATTACAAAGCAATGCTAAGAGAAAAAGTTAGAAAAATGGATGTGCAGGAACCAGAAGACTTATCTAAAAACAAAGACTAGTTAAATTATATAATGCCAGAAGCAGTACAAACGGTTCTTGAAATTGACCTTGCAGCCTTAAAGCATAACTTTGATTTCCTAAAATCTAAAGTAGCACCAGAAACCCATTTTCTGGCGGTGGTGAAAGCTTTTGCTTATGGAAACGATTCACAAAAAATTGCACAATTTCTTGAAAAATGTGGGGTTGACTATTTTGCAGTGGCTTATGTAAGTGAAGGTGTAGCGCTAAGAGATGCAGGTATTACTACCCCTATATTGGTTTTGCATCCTCAGGCGGCAAATCTTGATGTCCTTGTTGACAGATGTTTAGAACCTAGTTTATACAATGCTTTTATTTTTGAGGAGTTTATAAAGATTGCTCGACAAAAAAAGCAACAGGACTATCCAGTTCATATCAAATTTAATACCGGATTAAACCGTCTTGGATTTGAGGAAACCCAGCTTTCTTATATTTCAAAAATCATAAAACAAACTCCAGAAATTTATATAAAATCTCTTTTCTCACATCTGGCCGCCTCCGAAGATAAAAATGAAGCCGTATTTACCAGAAAACAGATCAATTCTTTTTTAGCAATTGCCAATCAATTTTCTGAGCAGACAGAATTAGCACCCATTTTGCATCTTGCCAATACTTCTGGTATTCTTAATTATCCAGAAGCACATTTAAATATGGTGAGAAGTGGCATAGGCTTATATGGCTATGGTAATGATGCCGAATTTGACCAGTTTTTAAAACCAATAGCTACTCTTAAAACAGGCATTTCACAGATACATCATATTAAAAAAGGGAGTAGTGTGGGTTATAACAGATCATTTATAGCAAAAACAGCTACCAAAATTGCTACCCTTCCTATAGGTCATGCAGATGGAATTGGTCGTCAATACGGACAGAGAAAAGGATTTGTAACCATAAAAGGACAAAAAGCATTTATCATTGGAAATGTGTGTATGGATATGCTAATGGTAGATATCACTCATATTAATTGTAAAGAAGGAGATGAAGTTATTGTGTTTGGGCCACACCATTCTGCAGATAGGCTGGCTGCAACTGCAAATACCATTTCTTATGAAATAATCACAGGAATCTCAACACGTGTGAAGCGTGTTTTCCTAAACGATACTTAAGCTAATTTTTAGTTTTTGTTAACATTTTAGGAATTTTGACTAAATTCGCAATACTAACAACTAAAAAAAATTAAAAATGGGGTTTTTAAAAGACTTTAAATCTTTTCTTTTAAAAGGAGATATTGTAAATCTTGCAACTGCAGTTATTGTAGGTGGCGCATTTGGTAAAATTGTTACCTCTTTTACCAAAGATGTATTGATGCCTCCGATTGGTGTATTACTGGGTGATGTTGATTTTACAGAACTTAAATTTGTTATACAAGAAGCAAGTACCAATGCCGCAGGAGAAGAAGTAGCCGCCGTAGCAATTAGTTACGGGAATTTTGTGCAAACGGTTATTGACTTTGTAATTATTGGACTTTGTATTTTTATGGTGTTAAAAGCCTATGAAAAAACCAAGAAAAAAGAAGAAGCAGCTCCAGCAGCACCCAAAGGTCCAACTCAAGAAGAATTGCTTGCAGATATTAGAGATCTTTTAAAACAACAGCAAAAATAACACGCTGCATTACATATTCTAACAACAATTAAACCGCCCTCAAAAGGGGCGGTATTTTTTCATTATCGTTTTTTAACATTTTGTTTATATTTAAAACAAATGACAAAAATAGCTGTTTCTACATTGAGAATTTACCTATTTTTGTCACTTTAAATTTTAAATTATGAGAGTTGCCGTTGTAGGAGCCACCGGTATGGTAGGCGAAATCATGCTAAAAGTATTAGCAGAAAGAAATTTTCCAATCAGTGAATTACTTCCAGTTGCTTCTGAAAGATCTATTGGTAAAGAAGTATTTTTTAAAGGTACACCCTATAAAGTAATTGGTCTTGCTCAAGCCGTTTCTTTAAAGCCAGATATCGCACTATTTTCAGCAGGTGGAAATACCTCATTAGAATGGGCTCCTAAATTTGCCGATGCTGGAACTACTGTAATAGACAATTCTTCTGCCTGGCGAATGGACCCTACCAAAAAACTAATAGTTCCTGAGATAAATGCTTCAGAATTGACATTGGAAGATAAGATCATTGCCAATCCAAATTGTTCTACCATACAAATGGTAATGGCGCTTGCACCACTTCATTTAAAATATAAGATTCATCGCTTAGTAGTTTCCACCTATCAATCCATCACAGGAACAGGTGTTAAAGCTGTAAAACAGCTAGAAAATGAATATAACGGTGAAAAAGGAGAGATGGCCTATCCCTATCCTATCCATCGTAACGCCATTCCTCAATGCGATGTTTTTGAAGAAAACGGGTATACCAAAGAAGAAATGAAACTGGTACGCGAAACTCAAAAGATTTTAAAAGATAATACTATTGCAGTAACCGCAACTGCTATCAGAATTCCTGTGGTTGGAGGACATAGTGAGTCCATAAACGTTGCTTTTGAAAATGACTTTGATTTAGCTGAAGTACGAACTCTTCTAAAGGATACAGATGGGGTTACTTTACAAGATAATCCAGATGTAAATAGCTATCCTATGCCAATATATGCAGAAGGCAAAGATGATGTTTTTGTGGGAAGAATTAGACGAGATTTTTCACAACCAAATACACTTAATATGTGGGTAGTAGCAGATAATTTAAGAAAAGGCGCCGCTACAAATGCCGTACAAATAGCAGAGTATCTATTGGCACATCAACTTATCAACAATTCAGTTACTCATGCTTAACAATAGCTATTTAAGTTAAAATTTCTAAAAATATTGTTAAAAGCTCTCATCAAGAATGTTGGGAGCTTTTTTTGTTCTAAGTTTGAATACCAATCAATTACTACTAACTCTAATGAAAAAACTAATACTTCCTTGTTTGGCATTATGCTCTTTAATAGCCTGTAATCAAGAACCTAAGAAAAATTTAATCAGTGTGAACTACCCCGAAACTAAAAAAGTAGATACCGTTACCGATTATTTTGGTACCATGGTAAAAGATCCCTATAGATGGCTTGAAAATGATCGTTCTGAAGAAACAGAGTCTTGGGTAAAGACTCAAAATGAAGTCACTTTTGGGTATTTAGAGAAAATCCCTTTTCGTAAACAGCTCAAAAACCGTATGACCGCTTTATGGAACTATGAAAAAATTGGTGCACCATTTAAAGAAGGTGACTATACCTATTATTTCAAAAATACCGGATTACAAAATCAATCCGTTGTTTACCGTAAATTAGGGGAAGGAGAAGAAGAAGTTTTTCTAAATCCAAATGACTTTTCCAAAGATGGTACCACTTCGCTATCTGGGCTTAGTTTCTCTAAAGATGGTTCTCTTGCGGCTTATTCAATTTCAGAAGGAGGCAGTGACTGGAGAAAAGTAATCATTATAGATGCGCTAACCAAGAAAGCAGTTGAAGATACGTTAGTAGACATAAAGTTTAGCGGTATTTCATGGAAAGGAAATGAAGGGTTTTACTATTCCAGCTATGATAAGCCAGATGGTAGTGAACTTTCTGCCAAAACAGATCAACACAAATTATACTATCATAAATTGGGTACTCCCCAAGCAGATGACACCCTTATTTTTGGTGGCACTCCTGAAGAAAAACACAGATATGTGGGTGGGGGAGTTACAGAAGATGAACGTTTTTTAATTATCTCTGCCAGAAATTCTACCTATGGAGGAAAAATGTTTATCAAGGATATGACCAATCCTGAAGCGAAACTCACAACCATTATTGGTACTGAAAATTCAGAATCCTACATTATTGAAAATGAAGGTAGTAAATTGTTTATTGTAACTGATCTCGAAGCACCTAATAAAAAAATTGTTACGGTTGATGCAGCAAATCCTACTCCTGAAAATTGGGTAGATTTTATTCCTGAAACTGAATATGTACTATCTCCAAATACGGGTGGAGGATACTTTTTTGCTGGATATATGGTAGATGCTATTTCCAAAATCAAACAATATGATTATAATGGGAAATTAGTAAGAGAAGTAGCGCTCCCTGGTGTAGGTTCAGCAGGTGGCTTTGGTAGTAAGAAAGAAGAAAAAGAATTGTATTATTTCTTTACAAATTATAATACCCCTACCTCTAGTTATAAATACAATATTGAAACAGGTGAATCTCAATTGTACTGGAGTCCAGAAATTGATTTTAATCCTGATGATTACGAATCTAAACAAGTATTCTATAACTCAAAAGATGGTACTAAGGTGCCTATGATTATTACCTATAAAAAAGGAACTGAATTAAACGGGAAGAACCCAACGATCCTATATGGTTATGGAGGATTTAATATTAGCCTTACTCCTTCTTTTAGTATTTCTAATGCCGTTTGGATGGAGCAAGGTGGTATTTATGCAGTTCCTAACTTGAGAGGTGGTGGAGAATATGGTAAAAAATGGCACGATGCAGGTACTAAATTGCAAAAACAAAATGTCTTTGACGATTTCATCGCAGCAGGAGAATACTTGATTGAGAACAAATATACGTCACCAGAATATCTGGCAATAAGAGGTGGTTCTAACGGCGGACTTTTGGTAGGAGCGGTAATGACACAACGTCCAGACCTAATAAAGGTAGCATTGCCAGCAGTAGGTGTTATGGATATGCTAAGATATCACACCTTTACAGCAGGCGCAGGATGGGCTTATGATTATGGAACCTCGGAAGATAGCAAAGAAATGTTTGAGTATCTTAAAGGATACTCTCCTGTACATAATGTTACTGCTGGAACCATGTATCCAGCAACGCTAGTGACTACTGGTGATCATGATGATCGCGTGGTTCCTGCACACAGTTTTAAATTTGCAGCAGAACTTCAGGAAAAACAGAAAGGTGATAACCCTACGCTTATAAGAATTGAGACCAAAGCTGGGCATGGTGCTGGTAAACCTACAGAAATGGTTATTGACGAACAAGTAGATATTTTTGGATTCACACTTTTTAATATGGGATATGAAGAACTCCCAAATCAGGCAGTGCTCAAAGAGTTTAAAGATTGATAAAAAACCTTCACTAGTAATGAAAAGCCGTTTTCTTGATGAGAAAGCGGCTTTTTGTATCACAACCCTACTTTACTCATTTAAAAGGTTACTTCACTCATTATAGATTTTCCTTTTAGAACATTCAGCCTAATTTTACCTGTAAATCAATCATGCGATATGCGAAATGGTTTCAATACCCACTTTTTACAGAAGTAGGTTTCACTCTCAAAATTAAAATCTAATGAAAAGAATATTTAATTTCTTAGCATCTTTCTCAAAAGTAATATTGACAATGATCTTTGCCTTTGGAGGCACATTAATAGTATGCGCTCAGCAAACATCTTTTGAGAAAATATACACCCAGACAGATCGTTCCTTTTATTTTCCAGGGGAAACTATCTGGTTTAAATCTTATATTACCAATGCAGATTTATCACCAACTAACTCCAGTGATGTTTTTTATGCCGAATTAATCTCGCCCAAAGGAAGCATCATAAAAAAACTCACGTTACCTGTTACCTTAGGTACAGGCTACGGTAATTTTGATATTAGTATGGAATGGGCAGGAGGTATTTACACTTTGAAAGTATATACCAATTGGTTACAAAATTATGGTGAAGAAGCTGTTTTTACCAAAAAGATTACGGTGCAAAAAGTAGTAAAGCCCACACTACTTCTTACTTTAAAATTTCAGGAAGAAGCCTACGGATCCAATTCAAAAGTAACCGCTTTGCTTTCAGCAGAAACCATTAATAACAAACCTTTGACCTCTCATGCTTTAAATTATGTGGTGGCCGCAGATGGAAAAAATATAATTGAGGGGAATACAAAAACGGATAAAAAAGGCAAGGCAAACGTAATTTTTAGTTTACCAAGTACCCTAAAGTCTTCTGATGTTACTTTAACGGCTCAACTTCCCTACAAAGGAAGTACAGAATCTATTAGTCGTGGAGTACCTGTTGTTTTAAAAAATATTGACCTTCAATTTATGCCAGAAGGTGGAAGTATGCTTGAGGAATTCTCTAACCTTATAGCTTTTAAGGCGGTAAATGAATTTGGTAAACCAGCAGATATTGAAGGGGTAATAATGGATGATAAAGGAGAACTCATTAGTAGTTTTAAAAGTTATCATGACGGTATGGGAGGTGTTAAAATAACCCCTAAAAAAAATACAGTATACTATGCACGTATCCTCAAACCTTATATGAGTGATAGCCGTATTAAGCTTCCAGAAGCGAAAAAAGCCGGTGTCCACTTTTCATTAATAACTATAAATGACACCAAAAAACAACTGCAGGTTTTTTCTACTGCTAACATTAAAGCCACACTCCAGATTTCATCGGCTTCAAAAAAATTATATACTAAAGAACTTTTTCTTAAAAAAGGCAACAATTCACATACTTTTTCTACAAAAGATTTTCCTGGCGGCGTTGCTAAAATAAGCCTAAAAGCATTGGGAGAAATTCAAGCAGAAAGGCTCTTTTTTACAAACAAAGCATCCTTGATGAACATAGAAGTAAGTCTTGATAAAAAAACCTATCAAACCCGAGAAAAAACCATTGTTACAATAAAGACTACTGATAGTTCTAAGAAACCAATTCCGGCAAACCTATCTGTGAGTATTGCCGATAATAAATTATTAACTTTTGCAGATGACAAGCAGGATCATATCGTATCACAACTATTATTTTCGTCAGAATTAAAAGGGAAGATTCATAAGCCTGTATTCTATTTTGACACCAAAGAACCAAAGGCAAACAAAGCACTAGATTTCGTGATGCTTACCCATGGATGGAGAAACTATATCAAAATGGAACCCAATACTGCCAAATTTGCTTTTGCAAAACAATTGGAAAGTACTTACCGCGGAAAAATTACCAATAAAAAAGGAATCCCTGTTTTTGCACATTTAATATTATTTGATAATAATAATTCTAAAGTATTGCGTTTTGATACAGACACCAGCGGAAACTTTATGTTTAAAAGCAGAAATCTTAGAAACGCTATGTTGATGGCATACACAGATGATGAACAAAAAGTAAAAATCTCTCTGCAATACCCGGAATCAACGCGTTTTGATAAGGCCTTGCAAACCCCGGAAAATAAAAAAAGAAAAGAAAATGCGCCTATTTTAGAAATGTTACAAAATCCTCTTGAGAAAAAAATAAAACAAGAAGCAGTGGTTGAAAATCTTGAGGTAGAAGCACAGCTAGCCGTTCCATTAGAAGAAGACGCTCAAGCGTTAGATGAAATTGTAGCTTTTGATATGAATGTTGCAAGAGAACGTCAAGCTTTAGGTTTTGCAGCTTCCAATATAATGGCTGATGATATAGGGGTTATCTCAGCAAAAGATTTGGGCACTATCCTGCAAGGCAAAACAGCAGGTGTGCAAATTGTTACTAATACAGGTGTTCCAGGAGCTACTACTAATATTAATATTCGTGGAAATGCTTCCTTAAGCGGATTAAATAATAATCCATTAATCATTATAGATGGTATCCCCTTAAATACTAAAAAAGCGAAAGAAGGTATTCCCAATGTAAATCTTGATGAAATTGAATCTATAAATGTTTTAAATGGAGATGTAGCAACTACCTTATATGGAAACAGAGCTAACGGAGGCGTAATTGTTTTAAATACAAAAAGTGAAGATTTTAGAAATGGGAGCACCGTAAAATCAATTAACAACCAACAGTATAAAAATTATTCTATTGAATATATTTATAATTATAGAGATCAATTTAGTTATAGTAATGTTAAAGAGTTTTACGTTCCCGTATACAATAGCGCAGAATTACTTACCGAAGACAGAACAGATTTTAGACAAACCGTTTATTGGAATCCCATTGTTCAAACCGATGAAAATGGGGAGGCTACTTTTGAATTTTATAATTCTGATGCGATTTCTTCTTTTAAAATAATTACCGAAGGAATTAATGCGTTAGGAGTTCCAGGAAGAGACGAAACTACTTATAGTACTAAAAAAATGTTGTATACAGATGTAAAAATCCCTGCATACCTATCTGTAAACGATACGATAAAACTAGATTTAAAAATTTATAATAATAGTGCCAAAACAGAAAAGGTACAGTTTGAAGCAACGCTTCCTGATGGTTTCAAAATTCTTCACAAAAACTATGGAAATGTTTCTATTGATGCAGAAGGTTATGCGAATATTCCGTTAGAAATTATTCCACTAAAGAAAATGGAAAACGAGACCTTATCCATTTCATTACAAAGTGAAAATTATCAAGACTTTGTTTCTAATCAAGTTACAGTGGTAAGTCCATACTTTCCAACACAAACCACCATAGCAGGAACTACCAATGAAACATATTCATTTGAAGTGAAAAATAGCGTGCCTGGATCTATTAATGCCTCTTTTAATATCTATACAGATGTGGTGGGTGATGTGATGGATGGTATTGCGTCTATGCTGAGACAACCTTATGGCTGTTTTGAACAAACTTCTTCTAGCACCTACCCTAATGTAATGATTCTAAACTATCTTCAACAAGCAGGTAAGTCTAATCCCGATGTTGAAAAGCAGGCATTAGATTATATAGACAAGGGATATAAAAGACTTATAGGTTTTGAAACCGCAGAAAATGGTTTTGAATGGTTTGGAAATACTCCTGCACATGAAACGCTTACAGCATTTGGTTTATTAGAATTCACAGAAATGAAGAACGTATACCCCAATGTGGATGAAAAGATGCTAAGAAGAACCGTAAAATGGTTACTGAGCAGAAGAGATGGTAAAGGTGGGTTTTATAAAAGCAAGCAAGGTTATGACAGCTTTGCAAGTTCGCCTCAAGATGTAGCAAATGCCTATATTATCTATGCCTTAAGTGAAGCAAAAATTGAGGTAAACCTAGATTTAGAATATGCTACTGCATTAAAAGATGCTCTTAAAACAAACGATTCTTATAAAATGGCATTACTAGCGTGTACGGCATTTAACCTTCGTAAAAAGCAAGATTTCTATATGCTCATAGAAAAACTTAAAGCAGTTATTGAAAGAAGAGGATTTGCAGAACTCCCTTTTAAAAATACCATTACACGGTCTTATGGCAGTAGTGCACAAATTGAAACTGCCGCCTTTACCGTTCTTGCTTTGTTAAAGGAAAAAAATAATGAGCGGTTTGTACAAAAAGGTATCAAATACATATTAAATGCTAGAACAAATGGTAGGTTTGGTGCTACACAAGCCACCTGTATGGGGCTCAAAGCACTTATTGAATATACCAAAAGTCAAAAAGCTAAGTTTATTGCCAGTAGTGACAAAATATCATTGAAGCTTAATGGTCATGATATTTCCAAAAAACTAGAAATTAATACGAAAGGAATGATTACTATTAGTGGTTTGGAAAATTATATCAAAGAAGGTACCCAGCGTTTTAGTGTTGTATTTTCAAATACCAAAGTAACCTTTCCCTATGCACTTGAAGTAAATTATGATAGCTACTTACCTGCATCAGATGATAACTGTAAAGTACGATTACAGACCCATTTAAATTCTAAAAGAAGTTCTGTAGGTGATAATGTAAGATTACAGGTAAGCCTTAAAAATCAAACTGCAACATCTTTACCAATGACTATGGGAATTGTGGGGATTCCTTCTGGTTTAAGTTTACAACCATGGCAACTTAAGAAATTAATAGATGAACAAAAGGTAGCCTATTATGAGATCTTTGGAAATCATTTGGTGCTGTACTGGAGAAGTATGAAAGCAAAAGAAACCATTGAAATTCCTTTAGACCTTAAAGTAGAAATTGCAGGGAGCTATACAGCACCTGCCAGTACGGGTTATTTGTATTATGAAGATGAGAAAAAACACTGGATTAAAGGGAGTGAGATTAGTGTGACCCAATGAGTATATACTCTGAAAAGGTTGAAGTTTTTCAACCTTTTCAGAGTAGTCTATCCTAAAGAAACCTTTATAGTTTTATGGGTATAAAATTTTCAATTAAACTCCAAAATCCAAATTAGCATTTCATTTTTCATAGGATTAGTAATAACGTTCATGAATTGTGAATATACTTTTGCCAGTGCCTATAAATCTATATCATAAGTGCTTGTTTTGTTTTTATGCTATACTTAACCATTATTTTATTTAAGAATTTTCAATGAACATAATTTTAAACAAAATACAGAAGCCTCACTAGAAACAATCTTGCTACTCTTAACTGTATCTGCCTTATCCTTTTTTAAGTCTAATAGTTTAGACTGCACCTTAAAGTTTTCCATTTCAGAATACTCACTTACATAACTTATAAACAGCATTCCAATCACCAAACAGACCCCAATTATTAATTTTTTCATAATGTAAGATTTAAATTTAGTGCAATTAAACCCGTATTCCTATCAAATCAAAAAGATAAGTAATAACTGTATTTTATACGTATTAACTGTTTAATAATAGAAGAAATATACTACATATTGTATTTTTTGAATGGAAAATTTTAATTAAACGTTCCTTCATTTGCCTACGTAAGCTTTTATAATTTACATTCATATAATACCATGAAGACCTATCTTTGTATAAAATTGTTTTAAACACTTTATGCTTACACTTAATAATATTTCTTTTGGATATGATAAAGATGTAGTACTTAAAAATATTCATCTTAACATACCACAGGGAAATCATGTGTCTATTATAGGTGCCAGCGGATGTGGTAAAAGCACCTTGCTTAAGCTCATTTACGGTTTATATACTCCTTTGACAGGAAGTATTCTTAGAAATGAAACCCAATTACTAGGTCCAGACTTCAACATCGTCCCAGGAGAAGATTTTATGAAATATGTGGCACAAGACTTTGATTTAATGCCCTATACTACCGCACAGGAAAATGTGGGTAAATACCTTTCTAACTTTTATCCAGAGGAAAAGAAGCAACGAAGTCTGGAATTATTGGAAACCGTAGAAATGGTAGACTTTTCAAATGTAAAAGTCCGATACTTGAGTGGTGGACAGCAACAACGAATTGCGTTGGCAAGAGCTCTTGCCAGAGAGCCTGAAATTTTATTACTAGACGAACCTTTTAGCCATATTGATAATTTTCAGAAAAACAGTTTAAGAAGAAAGCTATTTGCGTATCTAAAAGAAAAAAATATAACCTGCCTTGTGGCTACACATGATAGTACAGATGCACTTTCATTTGCAGACCATGCGGTAGTTCTTAAACAGGGAGAACTTATAGCCAATGGAGCTCCACAAATCCTTTATGAAAATCCACCAACCCCCTATGTTGCATCACTTTTTGATGAAGTAAATGTATTAGACTCTTCTATTTTTGATCCTAAATTATACACAAAAGATATTTGTATCTATCCTCATGAACTTAAAATTGGTGCCACTGGAATTTTTAGAGTCAAAATAATTACTAGTTATTTTAAAGGAAATTTTTGGTTGATAGAATCTAAATTTCAAGGAAACACCCTCTTTTTTGAAAACGAAACTTTTCTAAAAAAAGATACCACTCACTTCTTACAGGTTAATGAAGCTATTATTAAAAAGAGATTGCAACTTAGCACTGATTCCTAAAAATTAATACGGAAATCTAAATTTATCAGGTACTTAAAAAACCTTCTGAACCTTTATTTTGAGGTGTTGAAATACCACTTCTGCTCCTTCCTCTTTGCCTAAAAGTAATTTTGCTACAGGCGCAGCAGCGGAAATCGCAAAATACGTTCTATTTTCAAGTGTAATTTTACCAACACTTATAGCAATAAAATAATTTGCCTGAGAAGTAATTACTATACTCCCTAATTTGATGACACTAGAAGGATTATCAATTTGAACTTTTGAAAGCAGCTGTTTTTCTCTTTCAATTTCAGATAATTGCTTTCCTGTTTTCTCACGTTCTAATTGTAACATAGCCCTTCCTGTTTCATGCTTGTCGCCGGCAGAACTTTTGGTTTCACTCTGTAATGATTGGACGATATCTTCCATGGTTTGTGAAATGGAAGTATGGCGTAATTCTAGCGCATCAGCACAATGCTTTAAAAGGGATTTCTTAATCTTTTTTACTTCCAGCATTTTAATCTTTATTGGGAGACTTCTCAGGGAACTTAAGAGGTCCATAATTTTTAATTTGCCCAACTATCCATAATTTGCGTTTCTGAATATAGGAACTCGCAGGATTGGCTTTATAAACTTGTGGGTTTGGCAATACTGCTGCAATAGCAGCTGCTTCATATAAACTAAGTGATTTTGCATTTTTTTGAAACCAATATTCAGAGGCTGCTTCTACTCCATAAACACCCTTACCCATTTCAACACTATTTAAATATACTTCAAGAATACGTTCTTTGGACCATAATAATTCAATTAAGAACGTAAAGTAGGTTTCCAAACCTTTTCGCACCCAATTTCTGCCTGGCCATAGAAAAGCATTTTTAGCGGTTTGCTGACTGATGGTACTTGCGCCGCGTATTTTTTCTCCTTTTTTATTGTATTCAATAGCCTCTTTGATGGCCTTTATATCAAATCCATCATGCTCCATAAATTTCTGGTCTTCACTACAAATAACCGCTAACTGAATCGTATTAGAAATTGAATCCAAAGGCACCCAGTCATGTTCCCAATTAAGAATTCCATTTTCTTTGTTCTCTATTCCTCTTATTAACATTAGGGGAGTAACAAAAACAGGCACCCAACGGTATATCAATACTACCATAAAGGGCACTAGGATGCTCCACAAGCATACTTTAAATATAAATCTTGTAAACTTTCTAATCATTTTAATCTGCAAATGCTGCAAGTTCTTTACCTGTCAAACTTCCAATAGCAACGCCCATACCCCCCAGTCTTACTCCACAAAAAACACGTGGTGAAATCATTTTCAAAATAGGTTTTTTTTGTGAACCTACACCCATAATTCCACTCCATCTATGTGCCACTTCAAAAGTAGTATCAGGTAAAATTACTTCTTCCAGTAGTTTTTCAAGTTGTTCCTGAATCAAATCTGTTAGGCCAAGGGCTGTCGTAGTCTCTCCTTCTTTGTCCAAATTTCTACCTCCTCCAAGCAAAATCCGTTGGTCTATATTTCTAAAGTAATAATAGCCTTCTTCCAAATGAAATGTTCCTTTGATTGAAAGATCCTTAATTTTATTTGTAATTAATACTTGTGCTCTTGCCGGTTTAACGCTTTCTATCCCCAATTCTGAAGCAAACCCATTGGTTGCGATAAAAAGCTTTTGTGTTTTAAACGTAAATTGATCTGTTTTAATATGTACCTGAGAAAACTCTTCAGAGAAAGATTTAAAGGTAATCCCATTCACAATGCGAATATCGGAGCTGATTGCTTTTTTAAGCAATGCTAACATCATTTTTCCCGTATCCAATTGTCCTTCATAATCATTTTTAATGAGCTGGGGAAGGGTGTTTTTAAACCCAAAAGAATTCTCAATAACCTTAAAAACGGGATTCTTAAAAGAAGGCTTCAATAGCGTATTAATTCTCTCTATTTGATGAAGGCATTTTTCATATACAACCTCTTGTTTTCTAAGGAATATTTCATAACCTCCATAATGTTTATAGTTAATGGCTGTATCTCCCAATGTTTTCCTAAGCAAACCTAAGCCTTTACTTCTTTTCCTAACTAGCGTTACCATTTCTTCTTCAGATTGGCTATTTAAATCGTCTAGCAATTCAGATACACTTCCAAAACAGGCAAAACCTGCATTTTTTGTACTTGCCCCCTGAGGAAATAAACCTTTTTCAAGTATAATAATGTTTGCCTTTGGATATTTTTCACGTAATGCCAATGCACAGTTAAGACCAGTTATTCCACTACCAACAATGGTAAAATCTACCGCTTTCAACCAATGTTTAAGCTCCCAGTAAGAAAGTTCTATTGCCATACAAAACACGCATCCTCTTAATTGAAAAAACTATCCCTTCTTTTATCTTTAGATAATTCAATAATACATTGAAATTTCAAGATACAAAAAGGGTTATTGATCTGGTAAAAGTGATTAAAAAAATAATCCCGCAGTAGCGGGATTAGATTTATTATTCTTCAAGAGGTTTCATTTTAAAATCCTCCATAAATTTTGTTGTATAATTACCCGCTACATAATCCGGGTGATCCATTAATTGCCTGTGAAATGGAATCGTTGTTTTAATCCCTTCAATAACAAACTCATCTAAAGCTCGTTTCATTTTATTGATAGCCTCTTCCCTTGTTTGAGCAGTGGTAATTAACTTTGCTATCATAGAATCATAATTTGGAGGAATCGTATAGCCTCCGTATACGTGTGTATCTAGCCTAACTCCATGTCCGCCCGGAGCGTGAAGTGTGGTAATTCTACCTGGTGAAGGTCTAAAATCATTATAAGGATCTTCGGCATTTATTCTACATTCTATTGAATGAAGTTTTGGGGTGTAATTTTTACCTGAAATTGGCACACCTGCAGCCACCAGAATTTGTTCTCTTATCAAGTCATAATCTATCACCTGTTCCGTGATGGGATGTTCTACTTGAATTCTGGTATTCATTTCCATAAAGTAGAAGTTACGATGCTTATCTACTAAAAATTCTACCGTACCAGCTCCTTCATAACTTATATACTCTGCTGCCTTTATTGCAGCGACCCCCATTTTATCACGTAATTTATCCGTCATAAATGGAGAAGGTGTTTCTTCTGTTAGTTTTTGATGACGTCTTTGTACAGAACAATCTCTTTCTGATAAATGACAGGCTTTACCAAACTGGTCACCAATAATCTGTATTTCAATATGTCTTGGTTCTTCAATAAGCTTCTCCATATACATACCATCATTACCAAAGGCAGCAGCAGATTCTTGTCTTGCACTATCCCATGCTTTCTGAAGATCTTCCTCTTTCCAAACTGCACGCATTCCTTTACCACCCCCACCAGCAGTAGCTTTTAACATAATAGGATATCCCATTTTTTTTGCAAGCTTTTTGGTTTGTTCAAAGGATTCCAGCAAACCTTCAGAGCCCGGAATTGTAGGTACTCCAGCTTCTTTCATGGTAGCTTTAGCGGTAGCTTTATCCCCCATCTTATCTATATGATCTGAGGAAGCTCCTATAAATTTAATACCGTGCTCAGCACATATTTTAGAAAATTTAGCGTTTTCAGACAAAAAGCCATACCCTGGATGAATAGCATCTGCATTCGTTATCTCCGCAGCGGCAATAATGTTAGGTATTTTTAAATAAGAATCTTTACTAGCGGGAGGACCAATACATACTGCCTCATCTGCAAACCTTACATGCAAACTTTCGGCATCTGCCGTAGAATAAACTGCAACAGTTTTTATTCCCATTTCTCTGCAGGTTCTGATAACTCTAAGTGCTATCTCTCCTCTATTTGCAATTAGTATTTTTTTAAACATAATTTTAAAATTTCAAATTACAATCACTTTTGATTTACAAAAGCTCAAGAATATGTTTGAGATGAACTTAAGAAGGATCTACTAAAAATAGTGGTTGATCAAATTCTACCGGAGAAGAATCATCTATCAGAACTTTTACTATTTTACCTGAAACCTCAGATTCAATTTCATTAAATAATTTCATTGCTTCTATAACACAAAGAACATCTCCTTGATTAATAGTATCACCTACCTCTACAAAAACTGGCTTGTCTGGTGATGGTTTTCTATAGAAAGTACCGATGATAGGAGACTTTACAGTGATGTATTTGTCTTCATCATCAGATTTATCATTTGTAGTTGATTCAGAAGGTGCTGGTGCATTCCCTTGAAAATGGGTAGGTTGACCCTGAGGAATTGCGGTGGTCATTGGAATTTGTTGTACAAACGTAGTTTCCGTTTTTTGTTCGTCAGATCCGGTTTTGATGGTAATTTTAATATCATCTGTTTCAAGCTTTACTTCGCTTGCTCCGGACTTTGCCACAAATTTGATGAGGTTTTGAATATCTTTTAAATCCATGATAAAGGTTTTGATAGTTTAGAGTTAAGAATTGTATGCCCACTTAAGGTAAATAGCACCCCAAGTAAATCCGCCTCCAAAGGCAGCAAAAATAAGATTATCTCCTTTTTTGAGTTGTTTTTCGTAGTCATTTAATAATAAAGGTAGGGTAGCCGCAGTGGTATTGCCAAATTTATGAATATTAGTCATAACTTTTTTATCTTCTACGCCCATCCTTTGTGCTGTTGCATTAATGATTCTCTTGTTAGCCTGATGCGGAACCAACCAATCTACATCTTCATTCGTAAGGTTGTTGCGCTTCATTACTTTTTCTGATACCTCAGCCATATTAGAAACCGCAAATTTGAAAACGGTTTTTCCATCCTGATATACATAATGTTGATTGTTATCTATAGTTTCATGAGATGGGGGTAGTATAGAGCCTCCAGCTTCAATCTTCAAATACTCTCTGCCAATACCATCTGTCCTTAAAAATTCATCTTGCAGTCCTAAACCTTCTTCGTTAGGTTCAAAAAGGGCAGCTCCTGCTCCATCTCCAAAAATAATACATGTGGTTCTATCTGTATAATCTATAATAGAAGACATTTTATCTGCACCTATGACTAGTATTTTTTTATACCTCCCTGCTTCTATATATCCCGCCGCTGTAGACATTCCAAATAAAAATCCCGAACAAGCTGCCTGAAGATCATAGGAAAATGCATTTTTTGCTCCTATTTCAGTAGCTACATAGGCCGCAGTGGCAGCCACCATTAAATCTGGGGTTGCAGTAGCTAGAATTACCATGTCTATTTCTAGGGGGTCCAAACCGCTTTTTTCAATAAGATTTTCAGCTGCTTTGATGGCAAGAAACGAGGTGCCTTTACCTTCTTCTTTAAGAATTCGTCTTTCTTTGATTCCGGTGCGAGAAGTGATCCACTCATCATCTGTCTCTACCATGGTTTCCAAGATTTTATTTGACAGTACAAAATCGGGAACATACCCTCCCACAGCGGTAATGGCTGCTGTTACTTTACCCATAATCAAGTTTTATTTTCTTTTTTTGAGCTCAAATCACTCAAAAAATCAGATGAAATTACTAAATTTTCATCAGTTAGCGATGCAAAAAAACATTTTTAACCGCTCTAAGACTTTCCAATAAAAAACTCTCACGACGGTGAGAGTTTTTTATAATCTCTTAAAATAGATTAAGCTGCGCTTTCTGTGTTGTCAACTAATACCTGACCTCTGTAGTAAAGTTTACCTTCATGCCAGTGTGCACGATGGTATAAATGTGCTTCACCAGTGGTAGGATCTACGGCAATCTGAGGCGCAGTAGCTTTGTAATGCGTTCTACGCTTATCTCTCCTGGTCTTTGATATTTTTCTTTTAGGATGTGCCATCTTACGTTATTTTTTATCCGTTAATAATTTTTTCAATGAATCCCAACGGGGATCTGTTTCGTTTTCGTTCTTTTTTTCTTCTTTGGGTGTGAGTTCTTCCAGTCTTTTAAGAATATCAGAATCTAATGTCCCATCTTCAATACCAGGATGTATTCGTTTAGCTGGAACCGCCAAAATAACCATCTCATAAATGTATTGAGCCACATTGATTTGAAATTCTCCATGAGGTATAATTAAAAGATCTTCCTTTTCATTATTGTATTCCTCACCAAATTTTACAACTAGTTCAAGTACAGCTTTTATGGGTTGATTGTAAGGTTCACTCGTACTATCGCAAGGAACATTTACAAATCCATCTGCCTCAAAAAAAAGCTCTAAAAATGTACTTTTTTTATCTAAAGAAACCTTAATAGTAAGATTTGCCTCATTAAACTCGTTATAATCAAAACCTTCAAAGAACTCGTTATCAATATGATAATTAAACTGGTGTTTTCCTTGTTTTAACCCAACAAAAGGAATATCGAACTCCTTTAACTTCTTCATTTCAACACATAGTTAATAGCCTGTACCCTCGTACAAAGGCGGGTGCAAAGATAAAAAATTTTATCAATCTGCTTAAAGTTATGAACATTTTTTTGTTTATGATTTTACTTGTTGTTGTTTTAGCGGATTAGCAGATATCATATCATACTCTTGTCTGTTTTTGAAAATCTTAATTGCCATAAAAACAGCTTCCCTAAAAGAGTGATGATCTGCAACCCCTTTACCAGCAATCTCATAAGCAGTTCCATGGTCTGGTGAAGTTCTTACTTTGTCTAGTCCTGCCGTAAAATTAACTCCTTGTCCAAAAGACAACGTCTTAAAAGGGATAAGACCTTGATCATGATAAGAAGCAAGAACAGCATCAAACTTCAGGTAATTATTTGACCCAAAAAAGCTATCTGCCGCATAAGGTCCATAAATAAGTTTACCTGCTTCTTGTAGTTTTTCCAATGAAGGCTTTAAAATATCTTCGTCTTCTCTTCCAATAAGACCGCTATCCCCACTATGAGGGTTAATTCCTAAAACTGCAATTTTAGGCCTGCGAATCTTAAAATCACGAACTAATGAATGATACATTTTTAGCGCTTTATCTTCAATCAACTTTGTTGTAATATGCTCACTTACTTCTTTCACAGGAAGATGATCTGTTAATAAGCCTACTTTCAAAGTATCTGTAACCATAAACATTAAAGCTTCCCCATTCAATTCTTTTGCAAGATAATCTGTATGCCCAGGAAATTTAAATTCTTCTGATTGTATGTTGTGTTTATTAATAGGAGCAGTAACAAGTGCATCAATAGTTCCTTCCTTTAAGGCTTTTACAGCAGCTTTTAAAGATAATAGCGCATATTTTCCTCCTTCTTTGGTCTCTTCTCCAAACTTAATTTGCGGATTCTCCTTCCAGACATTCACAATATTAATCTTTCCTTGTATAATTTTAGAAATATCTTCTACACCATTATAATTAATGGTAATATTATATTGTTTTCTATGAAAGGAAACGGTCTTTGTAGAAGCAAAAATTACAGGCGTGCAAAAATCAAGCATTCGTGAATCCTCAAAAGTTTTGAGAATTATTTCTATTCCTATTCCATTTATATCTCCAACAGATATTCCCAATACTATATTTTCGTGTCCTCTCATTTAAATAGTAAATTTGTATTCTATAAGTAAATGCAAAATTAACTAATTAATACATACTATATGTTTACAGGTATCATTGAAGATTTTGGTTTGGTAAAAGAACTAAAGAAGGAAAAGGGAAATCTTCATATAACTATAGAAAGCACTATAACTCCAGAACTTAAAATTGATCAAAGCATAGCCCATAACGGAGTATGCCTTACCGTTGTATCTATGAAGGGAAACCAGTATACTGTTACAGCAATTAAGGAAACTTTAGATAAAACTAATTTGAATTCTTTAAAGATAAACGATACCGTCAATCTAGAAAGAGCAATGAAGCTTGACGCGCGCCTAGATGGTCATATCGTTCAAGGGCATGTAGATCAAACCGCTATATGTAAAAAAGTAGAAGAAGCTAATGGCAGTTGGTTTTTCAGTTTTGAATATGAGACAACGCCTGGTAATGTAACTATAGAGAAGGGATCTATTACCATAGACGGCACTAGTCTTACCGTGGTAAACTCATCAAAAAATAGTTTTAGTGTAGCTATTATTCCTTATACGTATGAACATACCAATTTTAAAAATTATAAAAAAGGAAGCGTAGTGAATTTAGAATTTGACGTGATTGGAAAATATGTTGCCCGTCTATATCAATTACGAGAATAGCTACTTCTTAATTTTCTTTCTAAAGCCATAAACAGCTCCAGATGCAGCAAGCACAAGCAACCATTCAGTAATAGGCATAGGATCTTCTCCATCTGGCGGAGGAAGCTGGCCGTAGGAAGTAGTAGTAGCAAAAAACACTACTACAAAAAGCAGTACTTTGAATCGATTTGAGGTCATATCGGGGGTAAAATTATAAAAATTTCCTTTATTATAACATTTTTTAAGTTATAAAATTGTAATGTACAAATTTAAACACTCATTTTAAAACGTATATAAATAATAAATTTTGCTAAGTCTTCTTAACAAATGCCTTAGTTTTCAATACGTTAAAATACAATTACTCAAAAAAATTTCGATACGTTGAAATATTTTAATACTCGCAAAATAATATTAAACTTACAAAATTTAGTCCACAACAGATCAGATTCCATTATTTCCGCTACAATTCTTTACTTCTTACCCAAAACAAACTAAATTAACCTGAGTTCGATGTAAAAAGAACTACTTTTTCTATGGATTTTTTTCTTTTCCGCAGTGTAGTAGGTCTTTTCCGTTAAAAATTTTTGAAGCCTCGTATTCTATGGTTAAAACAAGTAAATAAAGTTAATTTATTCAAATTTTCTTTATGCCGCATATTTCATTAAATTAACATAAGGTTTCTGTCTTTGAATTACGGCAAATATTCTTGCCAATAATTTATTTCTGATGATATTGATGGTACTCATTTTGTTTTTTCCTTTTTCTAATCTACTCTGGTAATAAAGCCTCATTTTTGAGTTATGTTGAATAGCTGTTTTTGTACATAAATAGACTTTTTATCCTTCGGGGGAGAAATGTAAATTCATGAACTCCTTTACAGAAAATAGAATTTAGTGAACTAAAATTTAGGAAAACGAATGCGGTTTTAGCCTTTTCGGCTAAAAACACCTCTGGAAATCGAAGATTCATGAATTCCTTCAGGGAAAATAGAAATGACATAAACTAAAAGCGCTCCCGACTTCCTTCGGGATTCTTTTGTTTTCCCCACGCCGCCTGGCTGCTTCACTAAAAACAGCTACTAGCTGTTTTCTTTACGTTCGCCCCTGTGCGAGCAAAGAAAATGAAAGTAATAATCTAAAAATAAGATTGTTAGATTAAAATAGTGTAAAAATTTTGAAATTATATTTTATAGAGTTTATATCCAACTCACGTTAAATTATCTAAAGAAGAAGTTTATTGAAAACCTTCTCTACCAATTGATATAAGCCTATTTTAGTAAGATTGGCTTTTTTAAACCATTTCTACTTAAAAAATTATGTTAAAATTTAAATAAATAAGAAAAACCAACGCAACGAATTACAGGTTTTATACTCTTACTAATGATTAGTATTCATAAATATTTAGTAAATAATTAAGGATCGTTCTCTTTTTACACCAGATAAAGAATTGACAAAAATTCTATGAAAACAAGATTGACCCATACGCTCAAGATAATAACACTCTTATTTATTGTGCTATTAGTAGGCTATAATAAGGTCTACTCATCACCAAGTGTAGGGTGTGATGAACAATTTAGTTTTCCAGAATCAACTGTAATTAGTTTAAAAGAGATTGAGCAAAGTACCAAAATTACGGTACAAGAAGAAAAAGAAATAACCATCGAAATGCGTGACGGGAAGATGTTCTTTAACAAAAACGTGCACGTTTTATTAGCCGAGATCGAAGCTTCTCAGGGGATTGTGCATCTAAAACAAGGTGTATGGATTCCACCATCTTTTAATGAAACTGGAAATATTGTACAGGTAGCGCAAAACACTCCAGAATTTTTAAAGTTGGCAGAAGCAGTAATTGCAACCAATTTGGTTAGTGTACTTAAGGAAACCTATAAATTGACGGTTTTAGCCCCTACCAATGTAACATTTGAAGTTTTAGATCTTTTATCTGAAATAAAAATGCTTACAAATGTGTTGTTATTGCACTTTATCGCTGATGAATTTACTTTTGAAAATCTTACTGAAAAGCACAGGATCACCACTCTTGCCAGCTCAGATGTAAGATTAATCAAAGGTAATGAGCATCACCCTGATCGCGTTCGAGAGGTTAAAACAAATAGTAAAGCAGACTTTGTTGTTTAAAATATCCTTCTCAAGAATGGTATTTTCTATAATTGGTATAATGCTACTATCACATTAAAGTATGAAAGCTTACTTTAATTCTAAAATGGGTAATCTCATACAGAGGTCATCTATTTTTTATTAGACCTATTTTATTCTACTCTGTACATATGGAGTGCTTTTTCTAATTTTTTTCTAATGCGCCTTCTTAAATTCCTAGGCGAAATTATTTCAATACTTTCTCCATAACCCAAAATCAAACGCTCCAATTCAAAATTTAGGTGTACATAAATCCTAAAAATAATTCCATCGTCCAGCATTTCCAGCACTTCCTGCGAAGCATGAAAAGGTTTGGTTAAAACATAAGGCGCATTATGGATGTCTATCTTAAAAATTACTTCCTGCAACTGTTCATCATTTAATACAGTGACGCCAATGGTGTTTTTATAAAACTCATCGCCATCAAAAAATTCATTTAAATAAGCAGTTTTCAAATCATAATCTATAGCGATAATTCTATCCAATGCAAGATTTACAATAGGCTTTTCTACAGCTGTTTTTCCTATCAAAAACCAGCGATTATTATATTCTTTTAAAATAAAAGGATGAAAAGTTAATACGGAAGCTTCTCTTGCACGGAATGACTTATACGTAATTTTTAATACCAGTTTTTTTACGATTGCCTGATACAGCACATCCAAGTATTCTAACCCTTGGAGATATTCATTTTTATCTAGATGAATTACAGGAGCTTGATGCGTCTTTTCCGTATATACTTTATCTTCCAAACGTTGAATAATTCCGCCCAATTCAGAAAACAAAGAGAAGTCCTTAAACTGTTTGAGCATTTCTACCGTTTCCGTCAATACATTCATATCATTCTCGGTTAAGGGAATATCAGTAATGGAATAGTCTTTATTTTCATACGTATAATACTTCCTATCATACACTACTATAGGGGCATTATACCCTAATTTATCACTTCGCATCATCTGTATATCCAACTGCACCGTGCGTTTACTGACATTTGCATCCCTTCCTTCATATTCGTACAAGGCTTCAGAACAGGCCTCAATCAAATCATCCAGCGTCCATTTTCTATATTGGTTTTGCAAACATTTGTCAATAGTTTTATAACGAATTAATGCATTCTTATTAAGCGCCATTTATAATATTTTCAAGAAAATTAAACATTTAATTTTACTACGCAAAATAATTGCGTAGCTATGTAAAACCTTTGTTTAAAGAATCATAAGACAGCTATTTAACATGTCTGGAAGCGGTGCTCCGTCAAGCAAGGGATTTGGCGGAGCTTATTAAAGAGAACTCATGGAAAATAAAACAACTATTACCGGAAAAACATTAATTGAATTAGGCTTTCGTCCTGGAAAGTGGTACAAGGAAGCCATAGAGCATATCAATGCAAATCAATTACAAGGAGCGGCTATGCATCAATACTTGGCGCAATTTAAAGCACCTCCTATCATAGATTTACATACTACACCTCAAAATTTTGCCATTAATATAGCAGCAGAAAACGAATTGGAAGAAAGCAATGTGAATACCGTGGTAGCCACCATGGAAACCTTGATGCAAACTCCTACCTTAGTGAATGGCGCCATTATGCCAGATGCCTGCCCAACAGGTCCGGTAGGCACTATTCCCGTTGGTGGTGTGGCCGTTGCCAGAAATGCCATTCATCCGGGAATGCATAGTGCAGATATCTGTTGCTCTGTCATGTTAACCGATTTTGGTAAAGCAGACCCTAAAACGGTGTTAGACGCAGCGCATGCAAATACGCATTTTGGACCAGGAGGGAGACCGCGCGGACAACAATACAAATTACCAGAAGAGCTTTTAAAGAGATTTAGAAATAACCCCATGTTAAATAATGATCGTTCTTTAAGTATGGCAAGAGAACATTTGGGTACTCAAGGAGATGGAAATCATTTCTTATTCGTTGGTATGTCCAAAAAAACAGGAAATACCATGATGGTTACCCATCACGGTTCTAGGGCTGTGGGTGCATTATTATACAAAAGAGGTATGTACTTAGCAGAACAATTTAGAAAAGAACGTTCTCCTAGAACTTTAAAACAGAATGCATGGATTCCTTTTGATACTGATGAGGGTCAAGAATACTGGCAGGCATTACAACTTATCCGTCAATGGACTAAGGTAAATCATGAGATTATCCATAATGCCACTGCCAAGGCTTTTGCCTCCTCTGTTAAAGACAGATACTGGAATGAACATAATTTTGTATTTAAAGAAGATGATTTGTTTTACCACGCCAAAGGAGCCACCCCTTTAGATGCCAAGTTTATGCCAGATATTACAGGACCAAGATTGATCCCTTTAAATATGGCAGCACCTATTTTGATTGTGGAAGGTGGTACGACGGATACTAATTTAGGGTTTGCACCACATGGTGCCGGAAGAAATATGAGTAGAACACAGCACAAAAGAAATTTAGCCGATTTTACCAACGAAGCCATTTTTGCCAAAGAAACTGCCGGTTTAGATATCAGGTTCTTCTCTAAGGAAATTGATATTTCTGAGTTGCCTAGTGCCTACAAAAATGCGACAACGGTGAGAAACCAAATGGAAACTTTTGGATTGGGAACGGTGATTGATGAAGTAGTACCCTATGGAAGTATTATGGCTGGAGATTGGGAAAAGAATGCACCTTGGAGGCGGAAACGAAAAAGTTAAAAATTATACTGCTATGAAAATGGTGAAGTATCTAAATATTGATGCCTTTCTTTTAAGAAACAGACGGTTCTGGAGGCGACTTGAAGAACATTGTGTAGCAGCTTGCTGCGGATTGGATGCTTTTGAATTTAGCGAAGCTAAAATACTTTGGGCTGCTGCGGCTTTTTCAAGTCCTAAAATTGTAGAAAATATTGAAGAAACACTTCATTATATAGAAGAAAACAAAGCAATTTATTTAGCAAGCCACGAGGTTTTAAATTCCAGAAGATCCACGGAAGAAATTGTAAGCATTTTAGAAAAGGTGAGGAACGTTTTAGTGGGAATTTCATTGAATTGATCAGCTACTTTTGGCGATTTTAAACAAAAATCCCATCTTTGCATGAACAAAATAAAATTTAAATACTTATGACAAAGCACCTTTTACATATCAAAAAAAGTCGGATGACTTGTAATATGGTGTTGTAGACAAGTATCAAATTATATAAAAAGCGTCCGAATATAAATTCGGACGCTTTTTTTTGGAATAAATTTTGATCATTCAGTTATAAATGTAAAAACAACATGTTTGAACGCCATACATAACAAGACTGGGCTTTACGCAAAATTAGCTTTATCTGTTTAAATACGGACAGGAACTCTATTGACTATATTTTATGCAAATACCTGATTGTCAATGAATTAATTATATTTTTTCTTGTTTATTCCAAAAAAAGATTTCATATTTGCACCGCAATAACGCATCACAACTATTAAAAACCGAAGAAAATGTTCATTAAAACGATCACTAAAAACTACCTCACAGAAACAAGGTTTCTCAAGGGTATGCTTCGGGACTTCTTCCATCAATAAAAAGAGTATCTTTTATATGCAAAAGTCCGAAGCCCACATGTTTCGGACTTTTTTATTCCATAAGGAAATATTTGTAAATTTTCCGAAACCCATTAAAATTAGATAAGATAGTTATATCATTTACTAACTGTCTTCTTAAAAAACAATGTGCATCCATCAAGGCGCATCCCTAAAATATTAGGATCAATAGTTGCTATTAAAACTATGGCATGAATTGGTTTTGATGCGAAAAATGAGATGTACTCAAAAAATAATAATATGGGAAATAAACTCAGTGGGAAAGACCTGATTAAATTAGGCTTCCCAAAAAATAATAGCATCAATATTACCCTTGGTCAAATCAATAGGTATCAAAAAAAGAAAAAGAAAACACAAATACTTGAAGAGGCTAAAAAGGTTTTATTGAATCCAGAAAACTATGCACAAGACGGTGTATGGGGTAATATCGCGGAAAGCCTTCTAGATCCAGTAATAGTGAAAAAACAAGCACTTAAAACCGTGAGAGCGCCATTTCAAATATATGGTGCAAATGAAATTGACGAGGTTGCCAAATATCAGTTATATGATTCGCTCAAGCTTCCGGTTTCTGTAGCAGGTGCTCTAATGCCAGATGCACATGCAGGCTACGGCTTGCCAATTGGTGGGGTGCTGGCTACTAAAAATGCGGTAATCCCCTATGGAGTTGGGGTAGATATTGGATGTAGAATGTGCCTTACGGTGTATCCGCTTCCAGTGTCGTATCTAAAAGGCAAAAAAGATCAATTGGCTAATATGTTATCTGAACATACTAAATTTGGAATGACTGAAACGCATAAGGTAAAACACGATCATGAAATCTTTGAACGCGAGGAGTTTAAAACCATTCCGCAGGTAAAAAAACTAAAAGATAAGGCTTATAAACAATTGGGTACCTCTGGTGGGGGAAATCATTTTGTAGAATTTGGAGTGGTTTCTTTAACGGAAGAAAACAAAGCGTGGAAACTCCCTCCTGGGCAATACCTAGGGATCTTATCCCATAGTGGTTCTAGGGGGATGGGTGCTACTATTGCAAAGCATTACACCTATTTAGCCACCAAACAATGTCCGTTACCCAAACAAGTGCAACACCTTGCCTGGCTAGACCTCAATACCCACGACGGGATGGAGTACTGGTTAGCGATGAACCTAGCAGGCGATTACGCACAAGCATGCCATGATGATATTCATGCACGCCTTGCCAAATTACTTGGCACCAGAGCGGTGGTGAAAATTGAAAACCATCACAACTTTGCCTGGAAGCAAGAAGTAAATGGAGAAGACTGTATTGTACATCGTAAGGGAGCAACCCCTGCGGCTAAAGGCGAATTAGGAATTATTCCTGGCTCTATGACAGCGCCCGGATATATTGTAAAAGGACTCGGAAATGAAGCCAGCTTACAATCCGCTTCTCATGGTGCAGGCAGGTTGTTTTCAAGACGAAAGTGCAAAGAAACCTTTACTAAAAGTGCCATCAAAAAAGTACTGGAAGCAAAAGACGTAACCGTAATTGGTGGTGGTGTAGATGAAGCGCCTATGGCCTATAAAGACATTAAAAAGGTCATGGCTAATCAGCAAGAGCTGGTAGAAGTACTAGGCACCTTTACCCCTAAGATTGTACGGATGGCTAGGTAATTGAAACTACTATTGTTAGCAAAGCTAAAAAAACAAAGTTCGTCTGCTGAAATAAGAAGCATCGCTAAAAACAGACGACTATAAAAATTAAAAAATGAACAAAATTATACAAATCACGGCAGGAAGAGGCCCAGCAGAATGCTGCTGGGTGGTTTCCCAAATATTAAAACAATTTTTAAACGAAGTGCGGCAACACGCATTAGATTATGAAATCCTTCACCGCGAAGAAGGTCCTGAAAACGGTACTTTGCAATCGGTAACCCTACTTTTAAAAGGCGATGCTGAGGCCCTTCTTAAAACATGGACAGGCACCTTGCAATGGATTGGTAGCAGTACTTATAGAAAGTATCACAAACGAAAGAACTGGTTTGTTGGGCTGTTTGAAATGGAACATATACAGCCAGAAACCGTTAAGGAGACAGACATTACCTATCAAGCAATTCGGAGTTCTGGACCCGGAGGACAGCATGTTAATAAGGTAAGTAGTGCGGTTCGCGCCACCTATATTCCTAACGGACTTACTGTTGTGGCTATGGACAACAGATCGCAACACCAGAACAAAAAACTGGCAAAACAGCGGCTCATAGAAAAAGTAGCGCAGAATTATTGGGAGGTGTTTAAAAAAAATAAAGCAGATCAATGGGAAAACCACGTACATTTGCAACGTGGAAATCCGGTGCGGATATTTAGAGGAACGGATTTTAAAAAGGAAAAGAAAACAACCAATTTTAAGGCTATAAGACAAACCTTAAAATCTGACTTAAAAAAAGAAACATGGAAACTATAATTGATAGCTATTTAATAAAAGCATTGGAAGCTTACCCGTATGAAATGGAAGAGGCCGTAGAAGCTTTGAATTATGCGCTTTCCTATAACGAAAAGAATCCGGTAGCTCTTACCCTAATGGGAAGGATTTATGCCGATACTTTTCAGGATTATGAGGCTGCTAAAGGCTACTTTGAGCAGGCACTCTCAGGTAATATTCACGCTTTAGGGGTTTATGAGCATTACCTTAAAGTACTCATTTGGAATGAAGACTTTGAAGAAGCTAAGACATTAATTGAATTTGCTTTAACCGTAAAAGGGTCTGATAAAGGCATGTTGTATTTAAAACAAGCTATTGTGCATGAATGCGAGCAAAATTACAAAGCTGCGTTGGCATCTTTAAAAACTGCTAAAATATATGCCTATAACAATTGCTTTATTTCTGATCTGGACGAAGCCAAGAGCCGAATTAAAGGAAAGCTACCCAAAAAGAAAAAAGTAAAGAAAAACAAGAAAGAAAACGCCCAATAACGGGCGTTTTTGCTTTCTAACAAACAATTTCTTAATTGCTTATTATAGTATCTAAGGCATCTCAACCTCGGCTAAACTTGATATGGTGCGTTTTGCAGTGGTTTTAGAACCAAAAGCATCAAATTTAATCCCGCAGATTCCTCACACTCCATGCGGTCCGTTTGGAAGACGTATGCCTAAACTAATAACAGTTCTAATAAGGGGAAGCTTACACATCGTAGTGTATTTGAAAAAATAATTTGTTACCAGAAAAAATCAAAAATAGACTACTCACTATTTGATGTAATTTCTTCTAAATACCAATTCATAAACCACTATTTTAGCCGTATATTTACACAATGCTAACTTGGTATATTCCACAATACAGCTTTCTATGATATTATATGTCCAAATTACCAAAAGAATATAAATTTCTTGATCTTTCTGACTACGGAAGACCCATAGCTAAAGTTATTGCAAACTCATTAAAGGATACTGCTTTCACACCTATTCACGTTACTTTTGGTTTTATAGTATCTGGTCTCATCGCCATTTATTGTATTATTCAAGGACATTATTGGCTAGCAGCATTCTTTTTAATTTTTAAGTCTATTTTAGATGCTGCAGATGGTGAATTAGCTCGGGTAAAACAAACACCTTCGTATACGGGTCGTTATTTGGATTCTGTAGCAGATATTATTCTAAATGCTTTATTCTTTATTTCTATATGGTATATTAACCACGCCTCCATTTGGATATGTATTGTAGCATTCTTAGGCATGCAGTTGCAAGGGACTCTTTACAATTACTACTATGTTATTTTAAGAAATAAGTTTAATGGAGATACTACTAGTCGTGTTTTTGAAAACAAAACACCCATTGCCTTAAAAGGCGAAACACAAAGTAACGTAAATGTTCTTTTTGGTTTGTATAAACTATTTTATGGTGCTTTTGATAAAACCATTTATGCTTTAGACAGTAATGCAACTAAAGCTAAAATATTCCCAAATTGGTTGATGACAGTTGTTTCTACATTTGGTTTAGGTTTCCAATTACTTATTATTGCCGCTATGCTTGTATTGGGCTTAAAAGCATTTATTCTACCTTTTTTTTTAGTTTACACGGTTATGATTTTTATTTTAATTGGTATCAGAAAGTCTTTCTATTAACAAAATAGATAGGGTATTTATTCATCCACTATCGTAAGGTTGTAACTTATCAACCACCTCAATAAGCAAAAGATTGAACCTAAATTAGGAGATTGCTCACCCCTATTATGCAAGGGATTAGAAATGAAAAAAAGCATCTCTAATTGTTCTTATATCAAGCATTGGCTTAATCGTCATTGGATTAAATCAATTTTTTAAGTTTTTTGGAGCTTTCTAATGTTAAAATATCCTTTAAAAACTAGGGGATTCTACATCAGAATTATACTACATAGTGTGGTGGTTATAAAAGTGAATCAAATCATATTTTACCAACGCTACCCAATAAATGCCAATCAATTTAAAACTAGGATATGGGCAAAATACAAGAAGCACAGCAAAGGATAGAAGAATGTACAGAAGCTTCTAATAGTTTAGATCTTTCTAATTTAGGGTTAACTTCTGCCGATTTAAATACTTTAATGGACGCCATCACTGCCATTCCTAATCTTATAGAATTGAATTTAGGGAATAACGAATTGCGAGGGATCCCAGAACGTATCGGAGAATTAGAGCAGCTTCGCACTTTAAACCTAGCGGGAAATTTAATAGCAGCGCTTCCTGAAAGCATTGGAGATTTATTCCTACTTAACTCATTAGATGCCTCAAGAAATAAATTGGTTACCTTACCAGAAAACTTAGGAAATCTGTACCAGCTCATACATTTAAATCTAGAAAATAATGACATTAAAAACCTCCCTAAAAACTTTGGTGATCTAACCAGTTTAACAGTGCTTAATCTAGGCTCTAATGCCATAGAAGATTTACCGGAAAGCTTTGAAAACTTATTTAATCTGCTACAACTTAATTTAGCTGGAAATCAACTAAAAACCTTTCCGGAAAGTATTACCAAACTTAGCTATCTCGCTATACTCAATGTATCTAAAAATCAATTGACCGCACTTCCAGAAAGCATTAAAGAACTACAAGAATTAAAAGAGCTAAACGCTTTTAGAAATCAATTAAAAGCACTACCAGAAGGCATCACAGCATTAAAGGAGCTCACTACCCTTAATGTCGCCGTAAATAAGATTGAAAAGCTACCTACTGGAATTAGAAATAAGATGCCGCTATTAAGAACGCTTTTTATCGCTCAAAACCAACTAAAAAAAGCTCCTAGTAGCAAGATAGTCGTAAATCAGGAAGGAAATTTACGTTTACTCGCAAATCTTTCATCAGGAACTGAAGGTTTAAAACCTTCCAAACAAGCTGCCAAATTAAAGAACATCCCCGAAGAAATAGAAAGCGTAGTTCCTGAGGGTGAAAAGCTAGGAACTATAGCAGAGGGCATAGAAGAAGTACCCGCAACTCCTCCAGTTCCAGCAAACCTAAGTGCGCTTTCTGTCGCACAAGCCCCAACTGTTGCTACTAAACCTTCTAGAGGAATTGGTAACTTCATTAAAAACCTGCGAGCGAGAAAAGCAAAAAAGAAGAATAAAAATCCCAGTGGGAAAAGCACTGGTTTATAGACCATAATTCATCTTTTTTCTTTACTGCAAGGTTTTGTCTTAGTTTATTATATACAACCTCTAGCTTTAAGAAATTTTACCATTTTTCCAGAAATATCTTTTCTTGGCATTTTACGCAAAGGCTTTGTTTTTGCTCCTTTGGCAATTAAAAGCGCTACCGCCTCCAGATGATTTAGTCTAGCGGCGGCACATATAGGGGTTTCTAAATACACCCCATGCTTTGCCTCAAGCCAAGCGCCTTTTTCAATAAGAAACGCTAATAAGGTGAGACTGTTAGATTTTATAGCCGCATGAATAGGATTCCCATAAATTCCGCTCATCAAATCTATATCGGCTCCTCTTTCCAGAAGATATTCCACCATCTCTAAGTCTGCATTATTACAGGCAATGGCCAAAGGAGTTCTTGAAAAAGATAAAACCTCATCAGACTCAAAATTTATATCGGCTCCATTTGTTAATAGCAAATCTATAATTCTAAACTGCCTATGAGTAGCCGCTGCATTTAGGGGTGTTGTTTTTAAGAGTCCTTGACAATTTGGGGAAACCCCGGATGCTAACAATTCTTGTACTTCTAAATAATAACCCTGAGAGCAGGCATATACCAGCTGATCTTCTTTAGTATTAAACGTACTATCCTTTTTTTCTTCTTCCAAAAGCGGTGACCTTACTAATTTATGTAGAAAATAATTTTCTGCTAATTAGATAAACAAGTATTGACAAATATACCCTATTTAAAAACGCTTCTCCAATTACAGAATTAAATATATATTATACCTTGTAGCAATTTCTTTTTTTAAATTTTTAATCTCTTAAATATTCTAGATGAAACGTTCTCTATTCTACATTTTTCTCTTACTTTTTTTAATTATAGGCTGTAAAGAAAAGGTAACAGAAGAAATGCTGGAGCCACAAACCTTAGATCCTATTGAATATTCTCTGGATAAAAATGCCGATTTTTTTCTAGAGAATCCAGAGATCAATGCTATAGCTATTGGGGTCTATAAAGATGGTAAAACCTACTCCCGCTATTACGGAGAAATGGATAAAGGACAAAAAAGAGCGCCAAATGATACTACGCTTTTTGAAATAGCCTCTGTGACCAAGACTTTTACGGGCATGCTTACTGCACAGGCGGTTTTAGAAGGAAAATTAAATCTAGAAGCCGACATTAGAGACTACTTAGAAGGGTCACATC
Source organism: Ascidiimonas meishanensis (assembly GCF_037782385.1). Lineage (NCBI taxonomy): Bacteria > Pseudomonadati > Bacteroidota > Flavobacteriia > Flavobacteriales > Flavobacteriaceae > Ascidiimonas > Ascidiimonas meishanensis. The sequence continues at coordinate 65,144 of NZ_JBBEXD010000002.1, read as the reverse complement.
CCAATTTAGAGTATCAAGGGCAACCTATTAAAATAAGAGATTTACTTACTCATACAAGTGGTATTACCCGAGATTTCTCGCCTGTATTAACCAAGTTATTCTCTTTAAAGGCTACCAAAGAAGAAAAAAATGCCATTGCGGCTTATGATAGCGCTAAGTTGATGGAAGACTTACAAAAATTCTCATTAGATACGCTACCGGGGAAACGCTATGACTATTCTCCTGTGATTGCCCCAGAATTTTTAGCAATGGCTCTTGAAAAGGTATATCAAAAATCATATCATACACTTTTAAAAGACCACATCTTAAGCAAAGCAGCAATGGAAGATGCTACCATACAATTAAGTCATTCAGATTCTATAAATCTTATTAATTCATATACCGATAATGGGACATTGGTACAGTCTCTACCTCTTTCTTTATCAGGTGCAGGATATGGATTAAAAGCAACCGTACCAGATCTATTAAAATACATTCAGTATGTATTAGATGACAAAAACCCTGTTGTGAAAGAAATGAAAAAACCATTATTTCTTGATGAAGAAGAAGGAGATGCATACGGTTATTTTTGGCAATTAGATGGGGAAGATTTTATGCATAATGGTGGAACCAATGGAAGCACCAACTGGCTAATAATTTTACCTAAATATAACAGCGGTTTTACGGTGCTCTTCAATTCTAACGGCAAAACTTCTGGCAGACTTATTAATCAAATCGCTAATAGAATATATGATGATCTGGAAAATTATCCTAAAATGAATCCTTATTTTGAGGTGCGCAAAGCGGTTCTTGCAAACACAGAAAAAGGCATTATCTTTTATCAACAATTAAAAAAAGAGCGATTCTCTGAGTTTGATTTTGAAGAAGAAGGGATGTTAAACAGATTGGGGTACGAACTTCTTGGGGAAAAACGACTGGAAGATGCGATTAAAATCTTTAGCCTTCTTGTGGCAGAGTTTCCGGAAGCCTTTAACCCATACGATAGTCTTGGAGAAGCCTATTACATGAATCAACAGTATGAGTTAGCCATCAAAAACTATCAAAAATCTTTGCGGCTAAACCCTGAAAACAAAAATGCAGAAAAAATGATTGAGAAAATTAAAGAAGAAAGTAATAACTAGCGCATATCTTAGTATAAAATATTTTAGTCTTGCAATGAGACTAAAGTTTAAAAGGATGCTCATATGTCATACTTTAGTACTCTATCAAAAAATATACTGATCTCTCATGATTGATAAATTAATTCCCATTTTCACTCCGCTTCTAAAGTTATCTGAGCTTTTTATAAAGAAAACTGAATTAAAAAAGCAGGAGCGGTTACAATTGTTAGAGGCACTCTCAATTGCTTCTATGGAAACCAAAAAAGCATTTATCCAGATTAAACGCAACCATACGGTTCCTGTTGAAAAACAATATGAAATTGCCGAATTATGGAGAAAGGCGTTCGTAATTATTAGCGATAAACATCCGGAAGAAGCCTATTTATTGATGGGGAAATCTGATTCATGGTTAACTCCAGAATTCTGGAAAAATAATGAAGAAGAAATGAAAAAGATAGAAGCTAACCTCAACACTGTAGATGAATTAATTACTACTATAAGATAGCTTCAAATGTATAGAGAAGCAACCGTTTTAAGAATTTGAAACAATAGAAGTACTTCAAAAACATACCCATAACCTCTATTACAAGCTATAGGCTTATTCCGCTTACCTAATAAAAAATCAAAAAGCAAGCCATAAAAATTTGGTGGTTAACCCACAAGCAATTTAGAAAGTGATCTCGTATCTTTAAATTAAAGATTTTTTTCATGAAAAAGAAAAGTATCAAATCGCTTCAACTAAATAAGAAATCAGTAGCTAATTTAAATATTAACGGGGGTAATTCAGAAACAGACATTCAGGAACTTACCTTGCAACGCACTATTTGCCTCTTTTGTGTAACTAACATTACTTGCCCTAGTTGGCAAACCTGTGGTGCTACCCAATGTGATATCTGTCAGGCGTGATTATAAACTAATGAATTTAAAACCTCTACTTATGAAAAAGAAAAGTATCAAAACACTAAGGTTAAATAAGAAATCTATCTCCTATTTAGATATTAGGGGAGGGGGTCCAACAAGCAATATAATGCATAATACAGACCATATTGGCTCTTGTGAAGGAACCTGTGCTTCTGGAGAGTGTGCTACTGCGCTGGGAACAGTTTGTAATAATACACAAACTATATGTGGTGCTTATTGCACAGTAAGTTCTGGGTGAAAATCATTTAAATAAAAGAAAGTGAGCAGCCCGCATAAATATGGTGGTAAACCCACCCGCGGTTTCCATTCATCTTAAATACTTTTGAGTAAGCCTTAAATATTATTTAAAATGAAAAAGAAAAGTCTAAAATTATCCTTAAACAAAGAGTTTATTTCAAATCTTCAAGCGAAGTCAATTCTAGGTGGACGACAATTGATTGCTGCAGCATCTGAAATTGATGGACCAGGATGCATGTCAGATAATGGGTGTACTACCGGTCCAGATGAGACTATGACTTGCGGAAATTGGTCATGCGCGTGTAATTATTAACAGGTAAGTATATTCATAATCCAAAAGCCATTCTCTATTCTATGAATGGCTTTTTAGTTAGCTAAATCTCTACATAATCTTGTACATTAATTATTCCTCAAAACGTACAGACTCCGTTAACCATTTTAGTGTTTCTTCATCCTAATTAAACTGCTCTTTCCCAAAGAAAACACATCTGTACCTTTTATTCCTACTACAAGCAGGCTTTAGAAAGCCTCTATAAAAGCAATGTATTCTGTTTTTATTGTCATTTGTATTATTACGTTTATCTTTATTGGAGTGAAAATGAAAATAAATTAATACAATCCAGATAATTTTTTTTCTGAATGGATAGACAGGAGCTAGCAGATCTTATTTCGGATGATCGCCTCAGGCTAAAAACTCTTTACGACAAGTACAGAACTCCCTTTATTAATTTTGGCAGTAAGTACGCATTAAATGAGCATGCCTTAAGTGATGTGTATCAAGAAGCATTTATTGCCCTATACAAGAAAGGCATCAACGGAAAGCTTGACAACATCAGCAACAGTATGCAAACCTATCTTTTTGGGATTGGGAAGTTTATGATCTATGATACCCTTAAAAAAAATAGCCGCCAGCGGTCTTTAGAATCTCTATTACTAGATGGAGATACTACCCAAGAGAAATCTTCCGGCATGGCTTCTCTTACCGAAGAACAAAAATTACTTCACTCCTTTTTCAAAAAATCAGCAACAGAATGCCAACAACTGTTAGTGTTATTTTATTACAGAGGTCTCACAATTGAAGAAATTGTGGAACACAATGGTTATAAAAATACAGAAACTGTAAGCGTGCAAAAAGCCAACTGCCTTCAATCACTTAGGCAACTCATAAAACCGGAAGATCATGAATATGATTTGCTGATTCAAAAACACCTTAAAAAGAAGCTGAATGAGCAAGAGCAAAGCACCTTTGATGCTTTGCTGGCAAGCAATGCCGATTTTAAAAAAGAGGTCGCTTTTTTGGAAGACTTTTACAAAATAGCAGAAGTACAGGCCGAAGCAAATCTTCGCAGCATGCTAAATGAATTTGAAGCTATACATCAACCTTATAAAAAATCTAGTAAGGTCTTGTGGTATGTTGCTGCATCTATATTGGTGTTGCTTGCAATGGCATATTTCTTTACCATTATGCAACCCGTTAGTTCTGAAAATCTTTTTGCTGATAGTTTTACCCCTTATAAAAATGTAGTACACCCCATAGCAAGGGGAGCACAGGTATTAGATCAAAAAACCAAAGCATTTAGCACGTATGATAATAGAGACTATGAGGAAGCTGCTACTCGTTTTACAGCCTTGTATAACCAAACCAAAGAACCTTATTATCTTTTTTATCAGGCAAATGCATTAATTGCCAATAATGAAATAAACCAAGCAATTCCTTTGCTTAAAAAACATCTGAAAACCAATGATCCCCTTAAAGAAAAAACACCTTGGTACCTGGCTATGTCTTATTTAAAATTACAGGATACTGAAAATGCAAAAAAGTATTTACAGTTGGTTTTAGATCAAAAAAAGTATGGTTATAAGGAAGCAGAAGAATTATTAAAGTCATTATAATAGCGTTATTGAAAGAAAAGTGAGAATCGTATATTTGAATTGATTTATCAATAAATATCCGTAAATTCGATTAGATGTATGAAGTTTTTGCTATTTCTCGGGCTAGGGAGTTTAAAAAAATAACATCCTATAAACTATCAATAGAGACCTATTTTGAAGAGCTATCAATGGATAATAAATAAAATGATACGTCAGATAAAATAACATAAAGAGTGCCAAAAAGTTTAGTTTTCAAAAAACCTAAACTAAGTAAGTAAACGTACTTATAATAAATTATCAATATTTAATTACTTATGATACACAAACACATTTCTCATACCTTAGAAGAAGTAGCCAAACAGTTTTCTTTTTTTTTATATGAACTTACCTTTGGTGATAAAGACACACATATAGCCTTGTCTGGTGGAAGCACTCCTAAAGTAATATTTGATGTACTTGCATCTGATTTTGCTGACAAAATTAATTGGAAAAAAGTGCATTTGTATTGGGGTGATGAGCGATGTGTACCTCCCACAGATGAAGATAGTAATTATAAAATGACCGTAAATCATTTGTTATCTAAAATTGATATTCCTGAAGAAAATATCCATCGTATTGAAGGAGAGAATATACCGCAAATGGAAGCATATAGGTATGGAGAATTACTACAGGAAAAGCTTCCGAACGCCAATGGCATTCCTCAATTTGATCTGATCATTTTAGGAATTGGAGAAGATGGCCATACGGCTTCTATTTTTCCACATGAAATCAATATATGGGACTCGTATGAATATTGTGATGTAGCTAGTCATCCAAAAAGTGGACAAAAACGAATTACGATTACTGGGCAAGTCATCAACAATGCCAAAGCAGTTGCTTTTCTGGCGACTGGATTCCATAAAGCCAATAAAGTAAAAGCTATTTTAAAGAAAGAGGAAGGCTCAGAGCAATATCCTGCAAGCCTAGTAGATCCTACCCATGGTGAAATACATTGGTTTTTAGATGAACCAGCCGCAGGAGGCATTTAATAGCAATCTAACAAGAGTTGAGGCTCTTTATGTGGTAAGAAAGGTGTTTTGTATAGAGGTAATTTAAAAATAGTGATTTTTAAAATAAAACGATCAAAATAAGGGCGTCTCAAACCAGTTCTTACACCGCCTGTTAACAAAGCACACAAAACCCAGGATCATCTGCTAGATTTTCACTAGGGTTTCGCCACATTCCTATTCCATCAATCAACTCATCTGCGTTCGCAGGACCCCATACTCCAGCTGAATATCCATACAATTTGGCTTCTTCATCTTGCTGCCAGTAGTTCAAAATAGGGTCTACAAATTCCCATGCAGCTTCTACCTCATCTGCTCTTGCGTAAAGGGTAGCATCTCCTTGCATAGCATCTAGCAGCAAACGCTCATAAGCTTCCATTACTTTGGTTTCTGCCAAATTCGCATAGTAAAAATCCATATTAGCACGTTCCACTACAAAACCTTGTCCAGGCACTTTCACACCAAACTTTATAAGAATACCTTCATCTGGTTGAATGCGAATAATAAGTTTGTTCTCCTTGCTGCCTAAGCCAGAATCTTTAAAAATATGGTGATGTGGTGATTTAAAATGAATCACTACCTCTGTTACTTTCGTAGGCATTCGTTTTGCCGTCCGCACATAAAAGGGGACATCTGCCCAGCGCCAATTATCTACAAAAAACTTCACCGCCGCATAGGTTTCTGTGGTAGATAAAGGATCTACCCCTTCTTCTTCCCTATACCCATGAAGCGTTTTTCCATCTACTACCGAGGAGATATATTGACCACGTATGGTATGATCTCTAAGTACTCTTGGGTCTTTCATAATTCGTAAAGACTTTAACGCTTTTACTTTTTCATTACGTATTTCTTCTGCTCCATTTGAAATAGGCGGTTCCATCACCACCAAAGAAACAATCTGTAGCAAATGATTCTGAAACATATCTCGTAAGGCTCCAGATCTCTCATAATAACCCCCTCGTTTTTCAACCCCTCCGCTCTCTGCATTGGTAATCTCTACATGGTGAATATAGTTACGATTCCACAAAGGCTCAAAAATACTATTCGCGAAACGGGTCACTAGTAAATTCTGAACCGTTTCTTTTCCTAAATAATGGTCAATTCTATAAATTTGAGATTCCTTAAAATATTGATGTAGCCCCTTGTTTAACTGCTGCGCACTTGCTAAACTATATCCAAAAGGCTTTTCTACAATGAGCCGTTTCCAGCCTTTTTCATTGGAAGCTAAACCTTGATCATGAATATTTTTGGCAATAGCCTCATACAAACTAGGTGGTGTAGACAAATAGAAAATATAATTCTCCCCCGTTTGGTATTGCTGGTTGAGTTCAGCAATCCGTTTTGCCAGATGTGAATAGTTGGTGTCATATTTTTTTCCCAGATCCAGATAAAAGATTTGATCTGCAAATTTCTGAATCCCTTCTGCCGTTTCATCTTTTGTTTTTTCTTGCAAATAAGTGCTTTCTAACACCACTCGTTTTCTAAAATCGGTATCAGATAAATCAGATCTACTAGCTCCTAGCACTACAAAATGCTCAGGTAAATATCCGCTTTTATACAAATTGTAAAGAGCTGGTGCGAGTTTCCGGGCGGTAAGGTCGCCGGAAGCACCAAATATAATGAGCATTTGAGGATCTGTTTGAGCCATACGTTTTGTTTGTGTGAATTACCAAATGATATTTTCAAATCTACAGGAGTTTATCATGCAAATCAAGTGAAAAACAGATATTTTCATTTATTTTTGAGATTAAGGAAGAATCAAAGATATTATGAATAAGAAATACGATTTTGGATTGATAGGACTCGGTGTTATGGGTCGTAATTTTATACTCAATGTAGCAGATAATGGTTTTAGTGCCTTTGGGAACGACCTTGATGAAGAGAAAGTACAAGCATTGCAAAAAGAAGGAGGCGATCTTCAAAAAGTAAATGCCAGTGCAGACGTTGCTGCTTTTGTAAAAGCGCTCTCAATCCCCCGAAAGATCATGCTATTAGTACCTGCCGGAAAGATTGTAGACAAAGTGATTGAAGGACTTATTCCGCATTTAGATGAAGGAGATATCTTGATTGATGGCGGTAATTCTTTTTATACAGATACAGATCGCAGAGAAGCCTACCTCAAAGAAAAGGGCTTTTACTTTTTTGGTGCCGGAGTTTCTGGTGGTGCCAAAGGAGCCAGAAGAGGACCTAGTATTATGCCTGGTGGTTCTAAAGAAGCCTATCAATATGTAAAACCTGTTTTTGAGGCCGTTGCTGCCAAATACCAAGGAGATCCCTGTGTTGCCTATCTAGGGCCAAAATCTTCTGGTAACTATGTAAAGATGGTACATAATGGTATTGAGTACGGACTTATGCAGCTCACTTCTGAAATTTATGATGTACTAAAAAAAGGCGGACAACTTACCAATGATGAGCTGCATCAAACCTATAAAACATGGAATGAAGGCAGACTGCAATCCTTTCTGGTAGAAATCACCTCTGAGATCTTTAAACAGGAAGACGAGCTGGGTGACGGTAGGTTAATAGATAAAATATTAGATAAAGCCAAACAAAAAGGCACCGGAAAATGGACGTCTCAAAACGCAATGGATCTGGGCATTCCAGTTCCTAGTATTGATATTGCTGTAAGCATGCGGGAAATCTCCGCACTCAAAGACGAGCGGGTACAAGCAGATGCCTTGTATGGCAGGCCCAAAGTGAAAGCAATGGAAAAAGGCAAAATCTCCGCACTGGCAGAAGAAGCATTATATTTCTCCTTTATTATTACCTATGCACAAGGCTTGCATCAATTAGCAGATGCTTCCAATGAATATGGGTATGAATTAGATTTAGCCGTTATTGCTAAAATTTGGCGTGCGGGTTGCATTATTCGTGCAGGATTATTGGCAGACATTACAGATGCTTTTAATACCGACAAAAAACTACCCAACCTCTTGTTAGCTCCTGCTTTTGTAGAAAAAGTACAAAGCACTGTTGGTGCGGCAAGGCAACTAGTAGCATACGGCGTTACCAATGGCATCCCTTTACCAGGTCTTTCTAATTCTTTACAATACTTTGATGCATATATTTCTAGTAGACTCCCGCTAAATCTTATTCAAGCACAGCGAGATTACTTTGGTTCACATACCTATGAAAGACTAGATAAAGAAGGTACTTTTCATACGGAGTGGGAGGGATAAAGTATTAGAAAAATTATTTTAGAAATTATTTTTGATAAAGAAATAGAGAAATGGTCTAAAATAAATAAGAGAACCCTATACATTATATACGCTTAAATATAAACTATACTTTACAATATTTGTGTTTTTTCTACAGAAAGAATCCATCTTTCATCAGACGGCACTCATGAATTTGTTCTGTTTCCATATTCATATTAGACGTATTTTTATAAGGCATTTAAAACAATCCATTTCTCTAATGCTAGTAAATCATATCTAATCTCATGAAAAAACTCAGTATTTTACTATTTTTCATCCTATTGATAAGCTGTAAGAACAAAGATCTAAAAAAAGAGATTCAAGAAAATCTTCCAGCGGCCATCAAAGAAACAGAACCTATATTAGTAGCTTCTTTTGAAGGGCAACAGGTAACCGGAGTCACTGTAACCAAAGAAGGGCAGCTCTTTGCTAATTTCCCTAGATGGCGAGAAGGTGTTAGACATTCTGTTGTTGAAGTGGGAGCAGGTGAGACTAGGCCATACCCTAATGAATCCTGGAACAACTGGAAACTAGGAGATACCCTTCAAGATTCTGTATTTGTAGCCGTGCAATCTGTAGTTGCTTCTAACCATAAATTATATGTGTTAGATACCCGTAACCCACTATTTCAAGGGGTGCAAGGTGCACCAAGGGTATTTACCTTTGACTTGTATACTAATACCTTAGAACGTACTTATGTATTTTCAGAAGAAAGTTTTCACTCAGATTCTTATATCAATGATTTACGTATTGATGTTGCCCATAAACACGCCTATTTCACAGATTCTGGCCATGCAGGGCTAGTTATTTTAGACCTTGAATCTGGCAAAACCAAAAGAGTACTGGACAACCATACTTCTACATTGGCAGAAACCAACCAATTGATAATTGACGGAAAACCATGGAAAAATACCGTTCACTCTGATGGAATTGCCTTAGATACAGAAAATGGCTTACTATATTACCATGCATTAACCGGATATAATCTATATGCCGTGCCTGTAAAAACCTTATTGGAAGGAACAGACCAAGAAATTGAAAAAAGTGTGCAATTGATTCAAAAAACACCTGCACCAGACGGGATGATCTTTGATGCTAAGGGCAACCTTTACCTTGCAGATTTAGAGCAGCATAAAATTCTATCCTTAGATACTTCTGGGAATCTTAATGTTATTGCATCAGGTGAGAATGTGCGTTGGGTAGATACCTTTAGCATCTACAATGGAGAATTGTACTATACCAATTCTCGTATTCATGAAGCAAAGGCAAATGTGAGTGACCTTACGTTTACTATTTACAAAGTGAATATAAATTAGTACCTTTAAAAAGCTTCATAAAAACATACCGTTTAAAACCATATTATATGCTAAAAAAAACCTTAATCACCTTTGGGGTAATTCTTACCCTATTGATGTCTTGTACCTCAGAAGAAAAATTTGTCACTACTATTGCCTCTCCAAATGAATCCAATCAAATTGAGTTTTATTTGTCTGATGAAGGTGCTCCTAATTATCTGGTAAAACACGGTAATGAAATTGTGATTGATACTTCTGCCATGAGTTTTGATTTTAAAGACCAACCGCCGCTTAAGAAGGGCTTAAAGCTAATTGGTTACCATATAAATACCGTAGATGAAACCTGGGAAATGCCTTGGGGTGAACAAAGAGACGTAAAAAACAACTATAACGAATTGGTGTTGGAATTAGAGGAAGCAGAAGCACCTAAACGAAAATTCAACATTTACTTTAAAACGTATGATGATGGTATTGGATTTAGATATGAATTTTTACCTCAACAAGGAGTAGACAGCCTTATAATTACAGATGAGCATACAGAGTTTCAGCTTACAGAAGACCATACAACATGGTGGATTCCTGGCGATTGGGATATCTATGAGCATTTGTACCAAACCACTAAAGTATCAGAAATTGATGCACTAGCCCTAAGGAACCATTCCAACTTATCAGCTACCTACATTCCAGAAAATGCAGTTAACACTCCGGTAACTATGAGGGCAGCTAACGGAGTCCATTTGAGTTTTCACGAAGCCAACCTAACGGATTATGCAGGGATGACGCTAAAAGTAGATACCACTACACTTAAGCTTACTAGTGCGTTAGTGGGATCTGAAATAACGGGCTACAAAGTAAAACGTGCGCTTCCTTTTAAAACTCCATGGAGAACTATTCAAATTGCAGATAAGGCTACAGCGCTTATAGACTCTAAACTTATTGTTAATTTAAATGAACCCAACAAACTAGGCGACGTAAGCTGGTTTACTCCTATGAAATATGTAGGAATCTGGTGGGAAATGCATACAGACAAAGCTACTTGGGATTATGGGATGACGATGAATGAAGAGGGAAAATGGGAAGATACCGGGAAAGCGCATGGTAAGCATGGTGCAACTACAGAAAACACCAAACGTTATATAGATTTTGCAGCCGCAAATGGTTTCAAAGGAGTTTTAGTAGAAGGATGGAATACTGGTTGGGAACGCTGGATTGGTTTTGATGACCGGGAAGGGGTTTTTGACTTTGTAACACCTTACCCGGATTATGATCTAGAAGAAGTAGTAAATTATGGAAGAGAAAAAGGAGTAGAAATTATTATGCACCACGAAACTTCTGCCACGCCACGTACCTATGAAAAACAGTTAGATACAGCCTTTAGTGTAATGAAGAAATACGGAATACATTCTGTAAAAACAGGATATGTAGGGCCTATTATTCCGGCTGGAGAGCACCATCATGGTCAATGGATGGTAAACCATTACAGAAAAGTATTAGAAATTGGAGCAGCCAATGAGGCAGGTATTAATGCACACGAGCCTATTAAAGCAACCGGATTAAGACGTACCTACCCTAATGCTATTTCAAGAGAAGGATTGCGAGGGCAAGAGTTTAATGCATGGGCAGCAGATGGAGGCAACCCGCCAGAGCATCTACCCATTGTAGCCTTTACTAGAATGTTAGCGGGTCCTATTGATTTCACACCAGGGGTATTTGAAATTTCTCTCCCTACTAAAGAAAATAACCAGATCAATACCACTATTGCCCACCAACTAGCGCTTTATGTTGTGATTTATAGTCCTATTCAAATGGCATGCGACTTACCAGAAAACTATGAAAACCAACCTGCACTTCAATTCATAAGAGATGTAGGCGTAGATTGGGAACAAACAATAGTTCTCAATGGAGAAATTGGTGATTTTGTAACCATTGCAAGAGAAGAAAAAGAAACAGGGAATTGGTTTGTAGGTGGTATTACTGATGAAAATGAAAGAGAACTTACTATTGATTTCTCTTTTCTACCAGAAGGAAAAACCTTTGAAGCAGCTATTTATACAGATGGTGAAGGCGCACACTATAAAGACAACCCAACATCCATTAGTATAGAAAGTGCAGAAATTAAAAAGGGTGATTCCCAAACGTTTAAATTAGCAGCCGGCGGTGGGTTTGCTATTAGTTTAAAAGTAAAGAAGTAAGAATTTTAAAATTTAATAGACCTCATCTTAATAAGAAGTGCAAGCTAAAACTTGTATTTAAAAAAAACCTCTATTAGAATTGATAGAGGTTTTTTTAACTTGCACAGTTTGTGGGATACTCTCTTTTAAATCTTTCACAATCCGATAAGTAGAAGCGTTGGTGTTTATAACAATACTTTGGCAAGCTTAAGCGACTAAATTCCTCTTTTTAAGGTTTACGTATTTTTCGCACAGACTTTTTATCTTGATCATTTTTCTTAGCAGCAGGCTTAAGGTTTTCTGCGCTATCATCGCTTCTTGATCGTTTCAGGCTCTTTTCTCTAGCGTTTTCTTTTGAAATAGTTTTAGTAAAAGCAGTTAAATCTATTTCTGTTCCTGATCCATTCTCAGATTCGAGCGTCTGATAAAGGTTTGTGTTCTCATTCAAGGGAACCTTAGCTTGGTTCTCACCTGTAACCGTTTCCTGTTGTTGTATACTTTGCGATGTATTAGCTGTAGAAATAATTCCTGTCATGACTTCTCTTACATTTTGTTGTTGTTCTTCATTAAGAGGGAGGTCAAATTTATCAGCAGCAATACCAATAGCATTCTTTAATTCTTCAATAATAGTATCTTTATCTTGAAAAGAAGTGTGTTGCACTTGTTGTAGACTAAGACCCATATTTACTATTCCAGCCATTTGAGTAGTGTCTAACTCCATGGCGGTTTCCAGCGCTTGTTCTTGATTAATACCCTTTGATGACATCAAATGGCTTGCTGTATCTGAAGCCAACATTGTTCCTGTCATAACTTCTCTTATCTCTTGTTGTTGCTCTTCATTAAGAAGTATGTCAAATTCATCAGCATCAATACCTATAAAACTCATTAACCGTTCAATAATATCTTCTGTTTCTTGAAAATACGTATGTTGCACCTGTTCTAAACTAAGACCAAGGTTCATTATTCCATTCATTTGAATAGTGTCAAGTTCCATAGCAGCCTCCACCGCTTGTTCTTGATCCATACCCTTTGATGAGACTAAATGGTCAACTGTATCAGAAGTCAAAATTATACCTGTCATTACCTCTCTGATATCTTGTTGTTGTTCTTTACTAAGAGGAAAATCAAATCCATCAGCGGCAATACTATCCGCATCAATATCTATAAAGGCTATTAATTCTTCAATTATGTTCTCTCTTTCTTGAAAAGAAGGATGTTGTACCTGTTCTAAAATAAGACCAAGCTCTATCATTCCTATTATTTGAGTAGAATCTAACTGTAATGCTGTTTCCAAAGCTTCCTCTTGGTTCATACCCTCAGATGACACTAAATGGTCTATTGCATCAATGGTTTTACCTGAAATTGATAGTTCATTTTCTAGTTGAACAAATTGATTACCTTCAACTCCCAAACCTACTTGTTCTGGTAATAAGTTAAGTTTACTGAGTCCTCTAATCTGATATTCAGGCAATTCCATTGCACTATCAAATAAATGTTGTTTAGTGGCTTCTGGGTTAATAACCTGAAGTATTTGAATGTTTCTTAAAGTATGCTCTGAAAATCTTGGGTCAAGAACCTGTTCTCTGTTTAATTGAAATTCTGTAATTCCTCTAACCTCAACTGCATTTAATCCGCTTACCTCTGCAAACGCTTCTTGATTGCTCAATTCTTGACCCTCGTCGCTAGCTCCAGCTTTTAAATTGGTTATCGCTGCCAAGGTGTGGGCTCCAAAATTAGGGGTAGACACTTGATCTGGGAGAAGATCAAATCTTGTGATACCTTGTACCTGATCTTCATCTAAACCACTTAGTTTTTCAAAGGCTTGGTCAACACTTGGGTTTTCTTCTCCAATATTCAAACTATCAATACCATCTAGTGTATGTAACCCAAAATTAGGGGTAGTAACTTGTGCTACACTTAACCCATATTCATAAATTCCTTCAAATTGAAGGCTTGTAAAATCTTTTGCCAGAACCGCATCTATTCCATTAATTACATCAAAAATTTCCTGATTGCTTAAGTCTTGGTTTTCTTGCTGTAAATCGTTCATGAGTACCAAGGTATGCATCCCAAAATTATTGGTTTGAACATCGTCTCGGCTAAGATCAAATGCCGTAAGGCCTCTTACTTGAACTGCATTTAATCCGCTAACCTCTGCAAACGCTTCTTGATTGCTTAATTCTTGACCCTTGTCGCTAGCTCCAGCTTTTAAATTGGTTATCGCTGCCAAGGTGTGGGCTCCAAAATTAGGGGTAGACACTTGATCTGGGAGAAGATCAAATCTTGTGATACCTTGTACCTGATCTTCATCTAAACCACTTAGTTTTTCAAAGGCTTGGTCAATACTTGGGTTTTCTTCCCCAGTATTCAAACTATCTATACCATCTAGTGTATGTAACCCAAAATTAGGGGTAGTAACTTGTGCTATACTTAACCCATATTCCTGAATTCCTTCAATCTGGACATCGCTAAGCGCTCTATTTGTATCGTCTTCTTGATTTTGATTATCCATGTACTTTGTAAACTAAAATTTTCTTTTAAAAAGTATCATACGCAATTCCAAATGCTCCTCTAAAAGTGTATTTTTTCTAAAATTAGTCTACTGGAACAATATATTATGGAGACAGGTTTTTCTTTAAATTAAGAAAGATCACTTAAACCCAAAAATACTGGCCTTTTTAAAAGCAACTCTTAAAAGTACGAAACTGTTGTTTATACAAACAAAAAATTACAAGACTATAGTGAAAAAAGAAGTCTCTTTTTATAGCTCTCGCAATAAATACAAGAATATGGCCAATACTATTGCCATATCTGTATTAGGGTTTACGCATTTTTCGAGTAGACTTTTTATCTTCATTATTATTCTTAGCGGCTGGCTTAAGATCTTCTATACTCTCATCACTTCTTGATCGTTTCAAATTCTTTTCTGTAACTGATTTTAATGAAATAGCCTTGGCAAAAGCATTTAAATCTATAGGGCTATCTGTTCTTTTCTTATCCTCCGCAAAAAATGAGGTATCCTTGATATCTGTTAAACCAGTGTTTCCTTCTTTAGAAGCTTCCAAGACCTGCCGTGTACTTTCTACTGAATTTGAAGTAGATATAATTTCTTCCATTACTTCTCTGGTATTTTGTTGTTGTTCTTCACTAAGAGGAAAGCTTAATTCATTACCATTGTTTGTAATAGGAGTTACTAATTCTTCCAAAAAACTTGCCGTTTCTTGAAAGCAAGGATGCTGCACCTGTTCTAGGCTAAGACCAAAATCTGTCATTGCTAATACCTGAACTGTCTCCAATTGAAAAGCGGTTTCAAAAGCCTGTTCCCGGTTCATATATTCTGATGACATTAGATGATCAATGGCGTCAATGGTGCTTCCTGAAGCAATTTTTCCACTTTTGTTATCTAGTTGAATAATTCTATTCTCTTCTGCTGTCAAGCCTAGTTGTTCTGGTAATAAACCAAGCTTTGCGAAGCCTCTAATTTGATACTCTGGCAGTTCCATGGCTGTTTCTAACAAGTATTGATTAGTAGCTTCTGGATTTATTGTTTGAAGCGCCTGAATTGTTTTTAGAATGTCATTCCCAAATCTGGGGTTTAACACTTGATCCCTAATTAGTTGGAAATCTGTAACTCCTCTAACCTGCACTGCATTTAGTGCTCGTACCGTTTCAAAAGCATCTTGATTAGTATAATTGTTTACCCCATTTTGTAGCGCATTCCTAAGAAGATACGCCATACCCATGAGCGTATGCATATCAAAATTAGGAGAAAACACCTGTTCTCTTTCAAGACCAAAGCGTCCCATACCGCCTGCCTGTATATTGTTTAATTCTCGAACCATGGTAAATGCCTCCTGCATATTTCCTGCTCTATTTTGGGTGTGGAGCGCTGTCATGGCAGACAGCGTATGCTGACCAAAGTTATTGGTATTCACTTGATCGGGGGTAAGATTAAACTCTGTCACACCTCTTACCTGAGTTGCATTTAAACCATTTACTTGATTAAATGCTTCCTGCTCATTCAAATGTGGGTTTTGAAATTGCAAACTATCTATGCCGTCTAACGTATGTATTCCAAAAGTGGGTGCATTAACATCTGCTCTGGTGAGTTCATATACAGCAATGCCATTTCCTTGAATAGTATTAAATTCTGCCAGTAATTGAAAGGCCTGGCTTCCAGTATTCGTTCGGCCAGATGCTTGCAAAGCTCTAATATTGCTTAGCATCTGCTGCCCAAAATTAGACACTTGAACTTGTTCTATGGTCAATCCAAATTCCTGAATCCCTGTAATCTGAGCCCTATTGAGCAAAGGTCTGTTAACGTCTTCTTGATTTTGATGTTCCATTGAATTATGTCTAAAACAGGGTATTACAAATATATATAAAACACTTACAAAACACTGGTTTTATAAGTGTGCTGATCATAAAGTTATATCATAGAGAGTTGCAGAACCGGCATACGCAGCTCTACATGGAAGCGCATAGGTATTTTAAAATAAAACTAAGATAATTTTCTGACATAGAAGTTATGTTGATATAAGTGTATATTTTCTTAAAAGTTAACATTCGTTAAAAAGGTTAATATTAGCTTAATTAGCAATCAAAAAAGAAAGATTATTCTTTATTTTAATGTAAATAAATCTTAAAATAATACCGTTATGAAAAAAACAAAAAACACCAATTTAACACTTAACAAGAAAATTATTTCAAATTTAAAGGTACTTAACTATTCTGAAAAAGAATTGCTAAAAGGGGGAACTGGTTTTTACACTTGCCAATCACTACAAGGTGGTTGCGGAACAGGAGGACCTGTACCCTCAGGACGTCCTGCTTGTAACGATAAGTAAAATAAATTATACGAAATAAAAGAGGCTGCTTAGGCAGTCTTTTTTGTTAGTACAGTAAACCTATACTTATTATACTATTTTATAATTTTATGGTGTAGGCTTATTTTTTGATGATTTTTTAGTATCTGTATTTTTTTTAGCAGCAGGTTTTCTCTCTTCATCACTAAGATACCCATTTGAATTTTCAATACTTCTTTCTATAATTGAATTTAATGTAAGTGCTCTTGTTAAAGCACTCAAATCCATTTCAATACCTCCTGAATTGTCTTCTGTGTCTATTGGTAGTGAGGCTACTGCTGGGTAGCTTTCAATAGCTGTAATTTCTCCAATCCCTGTTTCCAATTGTTGTGGTGTCTCTCTCTCCGTTAAATTAGTAATTGAATCTTCTCCGGAGGTTTCTGAATACCCCCAAAAACTATCCCTAGAAGTTGATCTTGAAATAATACTTGTCATATATTCTCTAGTGCTTTCCTGTTCTTCATTACTCAAAGGAAATGTTAATTCACTATTGGTGTAAGACATTGGAAGAATTAATTCATATAAAATATTATTAGTTTGGTGAAAACTTTCATGCTGTACTTGATGAAGGCTTAGGCCATACTCTATCATGGCAATAATTTGAGTATTGTCTAACTGTAAAGCATTTTCAAATGCTTCTTGTATGTCCATATACTCATTTGTTATTAAATGGTCTATTGCATCTACTGTGCTTCCCGAAGCTATTCTTTCATTTTCATGCTGTACTTGAATAAATTGCTCCCCTACAAGTGATAATCCAATTTGTTCTGGAGATAATCCCAGCTTTGTAAGTGCGCGAATTTGATATTCTGGAAGTTTTATGGCAACGTCAAAAAGGTATTGATTATTGGCTTCTGGATTACTCTTTTGAAGTTTTTCTATGGTTTTTAAGATTTTATTTCCAAAATCTGGATGAAGCACCTGTTCCCGTTCTAATCCAAAATCGGTAATTCCTCTTACTTGAGTTGGATCTAAGCCCTCTACAATATTAAAGGCATCTTGAAACGAATAATTTTCAACACCACGTTGTAAAGCATTTGCGTAAAGAAATTCAATACCAAACAAAGTATGCATATCAAAATTTGGAGTCTCCACTTGCCCTCTTTCAAGACCAAACCTTATGATTCCACTAGTCTGCCTGTTATTTAGCTCTCTTACCATATTGAAAGCCTCCTCCCAATTATCAACTCTTTGCTGATTATTAAGGTTTGTCATGCTTTCTAAAGTATGGTTCCCAAAGTTAGGCGTATTTACTTGGGCTCTGTTTAAATTGTAATTCGTAACACCTCTGACTTGTATGTAATCTAATTCACTTACCCTGTTAAAAGCCTCTTCAGTTGAGATATTTTCGTTTTGGAGTATTAGTTTATCAATACCTCTTAGTATATGTAAGCCAAAGTTAGCTGTTTGAACGTTTGCTCTCGTAAGTGAATATGCTACTATGCCAGATACCTGGATCTGGTTTAAACTACTTAGCATAGTAAATGCTTGTTGATTAGATAGATTTTGGTTTTGCTCTTGTAAACTCAGAATACCGCTTAAGGTGTGCATTCCAAAATTAGGAGTATTCACTTGTTCCCTTGTGAGGTTAAAATTTGCAAGTCCTCTAGTTTGAAAATCATCCAAACCATGTACTATTTGAAAAGCCTGTTGATCACTTAGATTGGGGTTTTGAAGTTGTAATGTATTAATACCGTTTAAGGTGTGTATTCCAAAATTTGAAATTTGAACTTCTCTTCTATTTAGATAGTAGTTAACAATTCCTATTACCTGTGATTCATCTAGGCCGTCTACGATATCAAAAGCTTCACCATTACTGAGTTGATTGTTTTGATATTGTAAATTATTAATCCCAATTAATGTATGGTTTCCAAAATTAGGATTGCTTACTTGTTCTGGTGTAAGATTGTAAAAAGCAATACCTCGGCCTTGCGTATTATCCAAGCCTGATAGTAACTGGAAGCCTTCCTGCCCATTAAAGATTCTATTTGAAGCCATTAATAGGGTAATATGATTAAGCATTTGTTCTCCAAAATTAGGTGCCTGAACCTGCTCTGAAGTTAATCCGAAGTTTTGAACTCCCACAACCCTTATGTTATTGAGGTTTGCATGCTCAATATCTTGGTGATTTTCACTATTCATAATTAAAACCTTAGATTCTAGGTTGATGATGTTTATTAGAAGTACGTAAT
The DNA here is from genome assembly GCF_037782385.1 of Ascidiimonas meishanensis. NCBI lineage: Bacteria > Pseudomonadati > Bacteroidota > Flavobacteriia > Flavobacteriales > Flavobacteriaceae > Ascidiimonas > Ascidiimonas meishanensis. The sequence continues at coordinate 46,248 of NZ_JBBEXD010000002.1, read as the reverse complement.
CTCTCTTATTTTAATTTATTCTATTGAAGGTTCCGTAATTTAGAAATAAGATTAAAAGAGCCCTTTTTGTATAAAAGTGCTGGTAAATTTTTCAACTATCGTTTAGGTCCTTTTTTAAAATCTTTCCCTTTTTTGACGGCAGGCTTTTTTCTTTCTTCATCACTAGGGTATCCATTTGAACTTTCACTACTTCTTTCTGTAATTGAGTTTAATGACATAATTCTGGTAAAAGCATTTAAATCTAAAGGACTGTTACGCGTTTCATTTTGCTGTGGTAAAGAGGCTGCCGCAGCGTAAGGAAGAATCGTAGCTTCTGTGGCCGAAATGTCACTTCTTACCGATGCTTCTTGTTTCTCTTCTTCTACAGATGCTTCTTGATATGATTGGGATAAACTTTGTACAGAACCTGAACGAGAAATTTCATCTCTTAAACTTTGTTTCTCTTCTTCACTAAGCGGAATAGTTAACTCACTGCCGCTGCGGAGAAGAGGAGCCGTCAATTCATTCAAAACATCTGCTGTTTCTTCAAAATAAGAACCTTCTACCTGCTGCAGACTAAGTCCAAACTCGGTCATTGCGATTATCTGATTTCTATTAAGAAGCATTGCAGTTTCATAAGCTTCTTGAACAGACATAAATTCTGTTGATGTTAAATGATCAATTGCATCAATTGTTCTTCCGGAAGCTACTGTTTGATCTTCAGGGTTTAATTGTACAAATTCAGTATCAACTACAGTTAACCCTACCTGTTCCGCCGAAAGACCCAGTTTTGTGAGTCCACGTACTTGATATTCTGGCAACCCCATGGCTGCTTCATATAAATATTGATTATTCGCTTCAGGATTAATCATTTGAAGTCTATTGATGGTTTTTATGGTGTCATTTCCAAATCTCGGGTTTAGCACTTGATCTCTACTTAGTTCAAGATCTGTAATACCTCTTACCTGCACGGCATTTAAGCCGCTAACCGTTTGAAATGCATCCCGATATGGAAGATCTTCGTTGCCATTTTGAGCTGCATTTGTTTGTAAGTACTCTATACCAAACAGTGTGTGAATATCAAAATTAGGAACAGTAACATCTTCCCGTTCTAGACCCCGCCTAATCCCGGTAGTTTGTCTATTATTTAAACCCGATACCATTTCAAAACCTTCCTGCACATTTGCCACCCTCCGGCGAGCCATAAGGCTATTGATGGTGTCAATAGTATGGTTTCCAAAATTTGGGGTGTTAACTTGTTCACTTGTTAGGCCTAAATGACTAACTCCTATTGCCTGAGCAGGATTTAAATTACGAACTCTGTTAAAAGCATGGGGAGCTAAAAGTTGTTGATCTTGCTGCATTAAAGTATCCATACCCATTAAGGTGTGCATCCCAAAGTTTTCAGTTTGTATTTGAGCTGGAGTAAGTCCATAAGTGGTAATCCCTAATACTTGAGGTTGGTTTAAACCACGTAACATGGCAAAAGCCTGAGCCTGATTAATATTTGCTCCTTGGTTCTGTGCCTGAATAGCGTCTAATCCTGTTAAAGTATGTTCACCAAAATTCTCTGATTGAACATCTTGCTGGGTAAGGTTATATTCGGTTACTCCTCTTACTTGAACAATATTTTCTAAACCACTAACCCTATCAAAAGCTTGATTCACAGGTACGTTCTGCAGGCGTAAATTAAGAATCCCGTTTAAGGTATGGTTACCAAAATTGCGGGTTTCTACTTGGTTACGGGTAAGATTATATTGGGTAATACCATTCACCTGAACAGTATTCAGGCCGTTTAACATCCTAAACGCATCTTGGTTAGCGAGCGTTCTGTCTTGTCTCTGTAGCGTACGCATCCCGTTTAAAATATGCTGCCCAAAATTACGACCGGTAACTTGCTCTCTGGTGAGTTCATAACGAGTAATTCCTTCTCTCTGAACTTCATTGAGTTCATCTAAATTGATTTCTTGATTTTGATCTTCCATAACTTTCTTTTAAACTCAAACACTGTTTAAAGAAGTATTATAAATACGAGAAAACCCCCAGAATGCTATGATATATCTATTTTATTTAATGAAAACAAGAAGCGAGATTTGATGGTACTTACCAATTAATTTCTTAAAAAGAAAAGAATAAAACTATTTTAAAATAACTACGCACAATGATTGCGTAGTTTAAAAATAGCTTTGCCCTATCGTTCTTTGAAAAACAAAATGAAAAATACAACCCTATTGCTAGAGCAAGCTACAATAGGGTTTAAAACTAGAAATAAACTGCTTAGAACCAAATGAGACTGTGGTACTAAAATGTACTTACAACGGCTCTATAGCCAAGCAGTATTGCAACTATTATGTATACCCCTTTAGCTTAAAAGGAAGAGCTGTGGAAAAAGACTTTGGATCGTAGCCATGGAGTGACAGGATGATGTTGTTAGCGGCAAGCCTGCTAATGAATAGACTTTGCAGAAGCACCGAAACAGAAAGTTCTGGAGTAGGGAAGCGCATTTAGAGCCTGTCTGTTTACACCAGTAAAAGTACCGGTTCGAATCCGGTAAGGGGTGCTAATAGAAGTGTACTATATTAAAAATTTAGGCTAAAATTTGCACTTTAAGATATCGGGTAGGTCTTGTTGGGTGTTTCTGTATAGCACTATTGTAGCATGTCTTGCCGTTGGGTATGAGACATTTCTATTCAACCTGACCTGAAGGTTTCTGATTATTTTCCAAAAAATGATCACCAAGTACTGTGAGTCGTAGGTTCGAATCCTACTCCGTTTTTAGCGGATAGTTCAGTTGGTTAGAACAGCAGTTTCGGTTGTCGCGGGTTCGAATCCCGTCAGCGGCCAATGGCCCTGTAGCTCAATTGGTAGAGCACCACACTCATAATGTGGGATATGGAGTAACATCCATTTCTAAAAAGCTGGTTATCTTTTAAAACTAACCCCCAGCCTGTCACGCTGTAAAATGGACAAAAACAACAGGTATAGATCTGGAGTCTTTCTGCTAAGAAGGATGACAATCTAACACCTACCTTGAAAGCACATCTTTAGTGATGTTACCCCTTTGCTTTTATTGTAAAGAATTTGCCAGCCGTTCTGGGAGTATACTCAAAGAACCAAAAGCAAATATTTGCTTGAAAACCAATGGCAGCGCATAGCAAACATGAGTTTTCCGTAGGAATAAGATGATGTATAGCTGTTGTTTTAATAAAGAAAAAGTTGCGTGAGGGATTGAGGTCTTGTGAAGCTCTTTGTAACTGCGAGACAGTTACAAAAGCGACGACCGAAAGCCCGACCCTGAAAAGAAATTGGAAGGGGCACGCCCAAAATACGTATCAATTGTAAAAAGGCTGATGCAGGTAATTCCTCCGTTACCAGAATTACCAACAAATAGAATGTTTAATTAAAATGTAGTAAAAATGAAACGTGTAAGAATTAATGCGGGTTATGTGGGATTGGTTTTTAAAAGAGGTGCATACGAAAAAGTGCTTACCACTGGTACGCATTGGTTGATACCTTACCAAAAAGTGCTGGTATACGATCTATCTAAACCATTCTATGCCACTGTAGCGCAAGAACTTTTGTTAGAAGATGAAAACTTGAGGGCTATGCTACATGAGGTAGTGGTAGCAGATGGAGAAATAACAGTAGTTATAGAGAATGGTAATTTTAAACAGGTATTACAACCTGGGCGACACTTGTTCTGGAATGCCTTAATTACCTATGAATTTATTACGGTAGACCTTAGTAAGATTAATATTACTGAACCTCTGGAAAAAGCCGTGCTTACTAAACTTGGTGGATATATTAGGTTGTTTGAAGTAGCGGTTTATGAGAAAGCAGTGCTTTTAATTGATGATGTTTACCAAGGAATTCTGGAAGGTGGTACCTACCGCTACTGGAGAAATGAAACTACCATAAAGATTGCCAAGGCAGATATGCGTCAATTGCAACTGGAAATTGCCGGACAGGAATTGCTTACCAAAGACAAGGCTGCCATACGTATTAACTTTTATACCCAGTATAAGGTTACTGATGTGGAAAAGGCATTGCTAGGGAGTAAAGACTACGAAAAGCAATTGTACATTGCTATGCAACTGGTATTGCGTGCCTATGTAGGTTCTTATACACTAGATGAAATGCTGGAAGGCAAGGAAAGCATTGCCGAAGTGGTTTTTGAAGATGTACGTGCGGAAGCTGAAAAGCTGGGAGTTACTGTTTTAAATTGCGGTATTAGAGATGTAATTCTTACCGGTGAAATGAAGGAGATTATGAACCAGGTATTGGTAGCGCAGAAACGTGCACAGGCTAATACAATTACCAGACGTGAAGAGACGGCTTCTACCAGAAGCTTGCTAAACACTGCAAAACTAATGGAAGAAAATGAAATGCTCTTTAAGTTGAAGGAAATGGAGTATGTAGAAAAAATTGCCGAAAAGATTGGAGAAATTACGGTGAATGGAAACGGAGGCGTGGTGCATCAACTTCAAGAAATTTTTTCTGTACGTAAGTAAAAAATGCGTTGGTTGCGGCCAGCGCATTTTTGGTATAAAAAAGCACCCTCCTATAGCATGAGGGTGCTTCAACACATAGCATTCAATCCAAAAAAATCCCCCTTTTTTGGAAACCCAAAACACTAATTATTTATTTCTTTTTCATTAATTTTTCTGAAAGGTTAGGAAATCAGTATCCCCATTTCCACCACTCACATCAGTAAGCTGAATTTGAGTAGTGCTTCTGGAAATAATATCCCAATCTTCTGTTAGTTCTTCAAAATCTGGTGGCGAGGCAAAAAAGATGTTAAAGTCAATATCACTGGTACTATCATCGTCTTCTACAGACCAGGTTCCATTAATGGTAATTGCTCCATTTACTGCAGATAAAGAACCGTCTGAATTGAAAGTAAAAATATATCCGCTAAAATCATCTGTTTCATCTACACCAGAATCTATGAAGCTTGTAATTCTCCAACTACCTGATTGTACGGTTGTAATTACTTCCTGCGAGTCTATTGGGGCTGTCACGTCAGAATCATCACTACTGCTGCACGAAGCAAATATTAACACCAATGTTAAGAGTAGTATTCTATTTTTTAAGCTACATTTCATTTTATATGGATTAAAGTTTTTCAAATACCAATATATCTATACTGCCATCACCACCGCTTATATCCTTCAGCTCTATTCGGGTTTCCGTAACCGATATTACATCCCAATCATCTGTAAACTCATCAAAGGGAACTTCATTGAAGTTAAGGAAGAGTTTGTTTCCTCCGTCTCCTATATTCCAACCTCCTTCTATGGGGCTTTGATCTCTGGAGGCAATTACACTCCCATTTTCGTTAAAAACAATTTCATAACCATCATAATCAGCAGTCTCGTTGACACCACTATCTGTATATTGAGCTACTTCCCAGGCACCCACAGTTAGAATAGTTGCTAAGCTTTCGTTTCCAGAATTATCATTGTTACAACCACTTTCAAAACGTAAACGGTCATCACCTTTACGTAGGTCTACTTCTTTTTCTCCATTTTCCTGCTCCACTTCATGTAATCTCCAGGTATCATTAAAATCAACAAAATCTGGAATATTCAGTACAAAGGAAATGTTATTTCGTTCTCCACTACTTTCCCAAGTACCGGAAGCCAGGGGATCTCCATTCGTAAATACGGTTACTGATCCGTCTGCCGAAAAACTAAAATAGTATCCTATATACTGCTCTGCCTGATCTGTATTATTACGAATCAATTTATCAACTTCCCATTTCTCACAACCCGTTAGTATTTCAGTAAGTCTGTCTGTAGAACAATCGTCACAATCATCATCATTGTAATCGTAATCATCATCTTCATCACAATCGTCAATAGCACTTTCAATAGCTTCTTCCAAGGCTCTTAACGAATTAATTACGAGCTCTGTTCCATCAGCCAAAATTAAGGTAATAGGAAATTGAACACGTACAATATCATTTTCTTCTATGCGCTTTACGAAACGGTATAACTGTCTGTCACTTTCAATGACGACAGTTTCTATAACTTCATTATTAGGGTTGAAGACCGATATTCGAAACGGATATTTAAAATCTACACATTCTATATCATCATCTTCTTCTCCTTCATCTCCACATTCCATAGAGAGGCGTTCAAATTCATCTATAGAATTGATAGTCTCTTCCGTAAAGTCATTCAGAATTACTATGATTGGAAAAATAATTTCCAGCGTATCCTCATCGTCTTCCAACTCATCAAAAATAGCTTCTATCTCATCAAAATCATCTTCCGTATTTACCGTGAATTCTATTCCATTCACAATTACCGTTACCGGAAGCTGTACTTCAAAACAACTGGCTCTGTCAATAATATTATCATTAGAACCATCTTTCATACTAGTTCGCTCTATAAGCGTTGCAGCCGTTGAATTGGCTGCCAATACTTCTTCAGTATCTGGTTGCACTAACTCTAACTCTTCATTTCTACAAGACATTAGAAGCAATGCCAGGGTGAAGATTACAAACACGAGTATTTTATATGTTTTTTTCATGAGATAATTAATTTGGTTTTCGTCTTTAATACTAAAACAACTTTAAAGCAAAAACTCCTGAAAACTTTTTTAAAAAAATTTAATTTCTACCTTTAAGCAACCAAAAGCAACCATTTTGCCAAAAGACTTACACGAGAATATTTGCAAGGAACACATCTTTTCTGGTATTTATAATAAGTACCTAAAAGACCTTTCTAGTTTTCTGTATTATAAATATGGTGAAAGGCTTAACCCAAATGATAAAGCACAGGAGGCTTTTATTAAACTTTGGGAGCATTGTAAAAAGGTAACGCTGCAAACGGCAAAGGCATTCTTATTTAAAACGGCTAATAATATGATGTTAAATGAAGTAAAACATCAAAAAGTAGTGTTGAAGTATGAAAAAGAAGGTGCTAAGAGCTATACCAATGAATCTCCTGAGTTTATACTACTACAGGAAGAATTCTTAAAACAATATCAGCAAGCCCTTGCGAATTTAACCGAAGAGCAAAGAGTAGCCTTTATGTTAAACAAAGCGGAAGGAAAAAAACATAGTGAAATTGCAGAAATGCTAGGCGTAACACAAAAAGTGGTAGAATATAGAATTTACAGCGCATTCAAACAATTAAAGGAACAGTTGGGAGATTTTAAGTTGAAGTGATCCCTTCTTTTTATTTCTTTTGCTTGTCTGACGCTTAAATCCCCCATAATTAAAAATGAATACATGCTTAGCAGCGCATAAAAAATAGGACGGGCAGTTTTTTTGCTTTATGAAAAAAATAAAAAAATTTCAGGAGAAATAAGGAGTTAGTTGTTTTATAAATAAGGTGTAAATCATGAAAAGAGAAGAAATCATACAAAAATGGCTGTCTGGAGAGCTGTCTGAAGCAGAAGCAAAGGCTTTTGAAGCAGATGAAAGCTTTGCCCTAGACCGGAAAATTGTAGCAAGTGCTCCCCAATTTAAAGCACCTACTTCTACAACTTCTTTTGATGAATTTCGTAAACGCCTTTATCCTGAACAAGACACCAAAGTACGAAAATTAGTGCCTTGGCGTTCGCTGATGAAAATAGCCAGTGTACTGGTTATTGGCTTTGCTTTATTTTTTATCTTTTTTAATACCAGTGAATTAAAAGTACAATCACTTGCTGCCGAAAAAGCAACTATAGCCTTGCCAGATACTTCTCAAGTAGTATTGAATGCGGCCTCCACGCTTACTTATAATCCTGATACCTGGGAGAACAAACGCAGCGTAGCTCTTAAAGGAGAAGCGTATTTTAAAGTAGCGAAAGGTTCTCGTTTTGATGTGGTTACTCAAGAAGGAGTGGTAAGTGTTTTGGGTACGCAGTTTACCGTAAAGCAACGGGGATCTTTTTTTGAGGTAATTTGTTATGAAGGATTGGTGCAGGTAATTTCAGGAGAAAGAACAGAGAAACTCCCACCAGGGAAAACATTTAGATCTGTAAATGGAACCGTCTCTTTACATACCATTCCGGCTTCACAACCTTCTTGGTTAGACAACCAAACACATTTTGACCAGATGCCGTATGCAGAAGTATTAGCAGAACTGGAAAGACAATACGATGTAAAAGTAAACGTTAAAAACATAGATACGCAACGCATCTTTACTGGAAGCTTTGTACATGATAATCTGGAAGCAGCGGTGAAATCTGTTTCAGAACCTCTAGGATTATCTTATAGCATTAACAAAAAACAGGTAAGCCTATTTATACGTGCAGAATAAACTTTTTTTAGTCGCTTTCTTGCTGCTACTGGTACTTCCCAATGCCACTGCGCAAAACAAACAAGATAAGATCCCGTTAACGGATCTTTTTGTGCTTTTGCAGGAACGCTACCAACATCGGTTTAATTATGTACAAGATGTGGTGTTAGATGTAAGCGTTGCTTTACCCAATCTTAATACTTCTTTGGAAGAAATACTTCAGCTCCTAGAAAAAGAAACGGGACTTCAATTTGAAATACTTTCTGGGAATATCGTTTCGGTTCGTAAAATACGCTCTTTGCTTTTTTGCGGTTACCTTAAAAATAAAGACAATTTACAAGCTGTCTCTGGCGCTACCATACAAGTTGAAAAGATTTCTGCCATTACCAATTCTGCGGGTTATTTTGAACTGGAAATGCCTCCGAGAAATAGCATGGTTCGCATTAGGCATGTCGGATTTAAAACACTCTCACGTAACCTTACCAATTTTAATACGAAACGCTGTTCTGAGGTGTATCTCATTCCGCAAGTACAGGCACTATCAGAAGTAGTACTTTCCAGTTACCTTGCCAAAGGAATTTCTAAGGTAAACGATGGTTCTTTTGAAATTGATTTTGAGCAGTTTACTACGCTTCCGGGATTAATTGATGCCGATGTGTTGCAATCGGTTCAGGCATTTCCGGGCATTCAAAGTGTGAATGAAACCGTTTCTAATATTAATATTAGAGGGGGTACGCATGATCAAAACCTGATTGAATGGGATCGGATTAAAATGTATCAATCCGGACACTTTTTTGGGCTCATTTCTATGTTTCATCCGCAAATCACTCAAAAGGTAAGTTTGTATAAAAATGGCACTACCGCCTCTGCTACCGATGGGGTTTCGGGCACTATTTCTATGGAAACCGATAAAATGATCGCTACCAAATTTAAGGGTACCGTTGGTGTAAACCTCACCGATGTAAATGCTTTTGTGGATCTCCCTACCGGAAGCAATTCATCTATTCAAATAGCGGGTAGAAGTTCTTATAACGGACTTGTAGAAACACCTACTTACACCAATTATTTTGAACGAATTTCTCAAGATACCGAAATTGAAAATACGCCGGGTAGGTCTGTGAATGATGCGCTTAGTTTTGATTTTTATGATGGTTCTTTACGATGGCTTTATCAGCCTAACGATGAAAATGAAATCCGAGTAAATTTTATGATCGCTGGCAACGATCTGGTCTTTAATGAAAATGCCAGCTTCAATAATGAAATACAAACCCGGGAAAGCAGCTTGCAACAAACGAGTATCGCAGGGGGTATTGAGTATAAACGACGATGGAATGACCGTTTTCAAAGTGTTTTACATCTTTATGAAAGCGATTATAAACTGAGGGGTATCAATGCCGATATTCAAAATTCATTGCGATTTCTCCAAGAAAATATTGTATCAGAAACAGGCGTCCGGCTTGATACCTATTACCAACTTACGGATAACATACAATGGGCAAACGGGTATCAGTTTGCAGAAACTAAGGTCACTAACCTCAACGATGTGGATAGTCCGCGATTTAGATCACTTATTGGAGAGGTCTTGCGTACCCATGCTGTGTTTTCTGAAGCGCGTTACCGTTCTAAAGACCGTTTTACCAATTTGAGCCTGGGTGCAAGAGCAAACTACCTTGCCAAGTTTGATAGAGTGCGAATAGAACCTCGCCTGAGTTTCAATCAGCGGTTTCTTTCTTTCTTTACCGTAGAAGTGTTAGGCGAATTAAAACACCAATCTATTTCTAAAGTGATTAACTTTCAGAACGACTTTTTAGGGATTGAAAGACGACGCTGGCAATTGTCTGATAACGATTCCATTCCCGTAATCACCAGTAAACAAGCCTCCGTAGGGCTTAACTACAGCCGCAAAGGGTGGTTGGTTAGCACAGATGTGTACTATAAAAAAGTAGACGGCATCACTACCCAAAGTCAGGGATTCCAAAATCAGTATGAATTTACCAAATCCGCAGGAAGTTATGACGCTATTGGAGCCGATGTGCTCATCAGAAAGCAATATAATTTTTCTGCCTTGCCAAAAGGAAGCAACCTAAATACCTGGATAAGCTATTCTTATTTGAGTAGCGATTATACTTTTGAAGCACTCCCAGAGGTTAGCTTTCCTAATAATTTTGACATTACCCATTCTTTTACGGCGGGCACTACTTTTTCATGGAAAGACCTGAGCATCTCTGCGGGCTATAACTGGCGGAGCGGGAAGCCTGCTACTCGCTTAGTTCCTGGTAATGAAGTGGTAAATGGTACTCTTAATTTTGACACGGCAAACAGCGAACGCCTCCCAGAATTCTCGCGGCTAGATCTCTCTGCTGCCTATAGTTTATTACTTACCAAAGACATCCCCATGCAGCTAAGTATCTCTATCTGGAATGTATTAGATAAACAAAACATCATCAATAATTTTTATAGGGTAAACGATCAAGACGAAGCACAAGAATTTACCCAGCGTTCGTTGGGTTTAACCCCCAATGTTTCTTTGCGGGTTTATTTTTAATTACACGTCATTTCGAAGGAGCGCAGCGACTGAGAAATCTGCCTTATGATAACCGCAAATGCATTGGCACCGCGACTGAGCCCGAAAGTTAGGAGTGCCTGAACATCCTCAACACCCCTCAAACACCTAGCTCTTTAAAAACAAACAAGTCACGATCTGGCTTTGTGCAAACAGATAAAAAGATATCTCACCCCGTTACACAAGGGGTTCGATATGACGGGGTGCGCTAGCGGAATAATCCACGTCATTTCGACGAGACTAGCGAAGACGGCGAGAAGAAATCTGCCTTTCAAAAAAACGGTCATTTCGAACCACTTCCCGAAGGAGAAGTGCGTGAGAAATCTGCCTTATCATAACCGCAAATGCATTGGCACCGCGACTGAGCCCGAAAGTTAGGAGTGCCTAAACCATCACAATGTCTTTCAAACATAGGCACTCAAAAAATCGTATTATTCAAAAACTCCCATTGTGGATTTATACTTTCAATGAGTCTTATTTTCTTATCTCTTCTCCACTTTTTTATCTCTTTTTCTCGTTTAATAGCTTCTTCCATTCCCTCAAAGGCTTCGTAATAAAGAAGGTAATAACAATTGTAACGCCCTGTAAATGATTTACTACCATGCTCGCTATACTTATAATGCTCCTCCAATCGCCTTGAAAGGTTGTTGGTAACTCCCGTATATAAGACGGTTTTATTTTTATTGGTTACTATATACACAAAGGCATGGTACATGGTTTCATCATTTATTAGGATATTGAAATATAGGAAATTTCCTCAAAACGGTCATTTCGACGAGACTGGCGAAGACGACGAGGAGAAATCTGCCTTTCAAAAAAACGGTCATTTCGAACCACTTCCCGAAGGAGAAGTGCGTGAGAAATCTGCCTGAAAAACCTCAACACCCCTCAAACACCTAACTCTTTTAAAAAAACAAGTCACGATTTAGCATAAGAACTAAAAGTAAGCAGATATCTCTCCGCCAGAGGCGGATTCGATATGACGGGTACTAAAATTAGATTTAAACCGCCCAAAATATTACAGCCTATATTAATTCCCCAAAAAAACGTATCTTTTTACGCTCTTTGTAAGAGACCCTAAACCAACCTATACCACCCATAATGAACCAACAAGAAGAGAATATTGAGCTGTTGCTTAAAAAGCTGAATCTGCTTTTAAAACGGCAAGAAGACTTTTCAAGGGAGATTAACTCTCTTAAAAATCAAATCACCCAACTTAAGGAAACAGGCAGCCTAGAGACCGCTGGAGAGGCTGCCAAACCAGCGCCTATAACCAAATTGGTAAAGGAAACAGCCAAAGAAGAAGTTATTAGCCCACCTTCTTTTTCTCCTCCTCCTATTCCACAGCAACGCAAACCAATTCCAGAACAGAAGAAACCTGCGGTTCCTAAAGTGAAAGGAGATTTGGAGAAGTTTATTGGGGAGAACCTTATTAGTAAAATTGGTATTATTATCACAGTTATTGGGGTGGTTATTGGGGCTAAGTATTCTATTGAAAACGATTTAATAAGTCCGTTAACCAGAATAATTTTAGGGTATTTAGCTGGAATAGGCTTGCTGGGGTTTGGTATGAAACTCAAGAAGAAATATGAGAATTACAGTGCGGTACTAGTAAGTGGTGCTATTGCTATTCTCTATTTTATAACCTTTGCGGCCTATGATTTCTATAGCTTGATTCCGCAGGCTTTTGCTTTTGCAATGATGGTAATTTTTACCGCCTTTAGTGTGGTAGCGGCTCTTAATTATAATCGCCAAGTTATTGCGCTCATTGGTTTGGTAGGTGCCTATGCTATTCCGTTTCTTTTAAGTGATGGCTCTGGTAAGGTAGGGGTGCTATTTTCGTATATGGCGATTATTAACGTGGGGATTCTTATTATTTCCTTTAGAAAATATTGGAAACCCTTGTATTATACGGCTTTTGGTTTTACCTGGATTATCTATTTTTCATGGTTTGCAATCTCTTATAAACAAAGTGAACATTTTGGATTGGCACTGCTGTTTCTTTCTATTTTCTTCATTACTTTTTATATGACTTTTCTTGCCTACAAACTGATTAAAAAGGAGAAGTTAAGCGTTGGGAGTGTGATCGTCCTGCTTTTTAATGCTTTTATCTTTTACGGGATAGGTTATGCCTTGCTTAATGATCATGAAACAGGTAAGGAATTATTAGGTCTTTTTACTTTGGGAAATGCGATAGTGCATTTTATAGTAAGTATGGTGATTTACAAGAAAAAGCTAGCGAACAAAAATCTCTTTTATCTCATCTCTGCATTGGTGCTCACTTTTATTACGATTACCTTCCCGGTGCAATTAGATGGTAATTGGGTTACCTTATTATGGGTAGCAGAAGCCGCCTTGTTGTTCTGGTTAGGACGCACTAAAAAGATTCCGGTGTATGAAAAGCTATCCTACCCATTAATGATCTTGGCTTTCTTTAGTATTGTGCACGACTGGGAAGCTGCTTATTATGATTACTATATTCCATTAGATAAAAAGCTTACACCACTACTAAATATTCAGTTTCTTACTTCTATTATCTTTGTAGCGGCTTTTGCTTTGATCAATTATATACATCATCATAAGAACTATACTCCTCCTTTTACGCCCGGAAAGTTTTTTGCTAAAGCAGCTTCTTTCTTTTTGGCGGGCTTATTAATCGTAAGTCTTTATTGGACGTTTAGATTAGAAATTTTTAATTACTGGAATCAGCTTTATGTAGACTCGGCTTTGGAGGTAAAACCGGAGGATTATGACTACCCTATTAATTATAATAATTACGACTTAAGAAAGTTTAGTTCAATCTGGATTCTCAATTATTCCTTGCTATTTATGGCTCTTTTATCTGTTTTCAGCTTGGTGAAACTAAAGGATCGCTTTTTTGGTTTTGTAGCGGTAAGCCTTAGCATTTTTACACTTTTTACATTCTTAACTCAGGGGCTTTATGTGCTTGGACAATTGCGTGAAAATTATTTAGATCAAACGCTGGCTGAATACTACAAAATAGGGTTCTCTAATGTTACCATTAGGTATGCGTCTTTTGCATTGGTAGCGCTGGTTTTATTTACCTGCTACAAACATACCCGTGCCAGTTTTATGAAATGGGATTTTAAAATGGGATTTGATTTGCTACTGCATATTACGGTATTGTGGATTGCTAGTAGTGAATTGATTAACTGGATGGATCTTGGAAATTCTGAGCAATCTTACAAACTTGGGTTAAGTATTTTATGGGGTATCTATGCGCTCTGGCTGATTGCCTTGGGAATCTGGAAAAAGAAAAAACACCTGAGAATAGGAGCCATTATTTTATTTGGTATTACCCTAATTAAACTGTTCTTCTATGATATTTCACACCTCAATACGATTGCAAAAACAGTGGTCTTTGTATCCTTGGGTGTACTACTTCTTATTATTTCATTTTTATACAACAAATACAAGCATATTATATCTGATGAAGCTAAAGAATAACCTATTTACCTGCCTAATGCTATTGGTATCCTTCACTGTTTTTAGTCAGCAAGGCTATCAATACCAAAGAGAACTTATTGGAATTAATGAAGTCTGGCACTCGGTTGTTTTACCTGATGCTGTTTTTGAAAAGGCCTCTTCCAATCTGTCTGACCTTAGAATTCTAGGGATTACTGCGGATAATGATACCATTGAGGCACCTTATTTGCTAAAACTAAAGAAGGAAAAAATAGTGAATAGACCTATTGAGTTTAAGAGACTTAATACTTCCTACAATCAAAACGGATATTACTATACGTTTGAAATCCCCACCTCACAGGCTATTAATGAGTTAAAACTGGATTTTACAACCCCCAACTTTGATTGGAAAGTAAGGTTAGAAGGTAGTCAGGATCAAAAAGAATGGTTTACCGTTTTAGAGGATTACCGAATTGTTTCTATTAAAAATGAGCTTACTAATTTTAGCTTTACTACACTTTCTTTTCCGTCTTCAGCCTATCGCTATTTTAGGTTGTTGGTGAAGAATACTACAGACCCGCAACTAAAGACTTCTGTGATTACTCAAAAAGAAGTTACCCACGGTGTTTATAAAGGGTATAGGCTTGCTAAGACTTCGGTATCTCTCAAAAAATCTAATACAACAGAACTGGAAGTAGAATTACCGTTGGCGGTTCCTGTTAGTTATATCAAGATTCCGGTAACCGATGCTTTTGATTATTATAGACCTATCACTATTCAATATGTTTCTGATAGTGTACAAACTGAAAAAGGTTGGTACTATAATTACAATACGCTTACCTCTGGCACTTTACATTCTATAGGCGGAAACGAATTTAAGTTTCCTAGTACTACCTTGAAGAAGCTAAAAATTAGCATTACAAATCAAAACAACCAACCGCTATCTTTTGGTCCTCTTGAGGCAAAAGGATACCAACATGAAATGGTTGCCAGGTTTACAACTCCAGCTACCTATTTTTTGGTGTATGGTGATAAAAATGCATCTAGACCCCGCTATGATATTCAACAATTTACAGATAAGATTCCGAATGCACTAACTACTTTAAATTTAGGGCAAGAGCAGTTTATTGAAAGAAAACCTGCCAAAGTAAAAACTCCACTTTTTGAAAATGAAGCATGGCTTTGGTTGCTTATGGCTGTAATTATTGCAGTGCTGGGGTGGTTTACTTTTAAGATGATTAAAAAGGCTTAAGAAACGTTCTTCTATAAAAAAAGAATGTTCTTGGTCATTTTGTGCTTGCCTTATTATATGTTGTTTAATATCCTTAGGAAATCACGTTTTTTATAAGACTTCCAAAAGTAGGTAAAGAGTAGTTTTTAGATTGTTAGCAACATCTACATCTCAGTTATAACACGCATCAAGTATACCGTCTATTTTATTTAAAATAAACCAATAAAAAGTCTAATCAGTAATGCTTCGTTTTTTCTAAAATTTTCTTCTTGTGTTATACTATTTATATATTGAAATGGTTAAATAGGTAAGATATTTTTTATAAGGCATGGATTTACGTCTCGACTTTATTAGTATACTTATTTTGTTAGGGATGCTTCAGGCGGTTTATCAAATGGTGATTTTAAGTAGTTCGGGATGGAAAAATCATGTGAACCGATGGTTGATTTTACTGCTTTTTTTTTCCTTTTTTATTTTATTAGGGTATTTTACGTATTTATCTGGAGTCTATAGGTATTTCCCTTATTTAGTAGGTATTTCTGGTCCTCTATTGTTCGGCATAGGACCCGCCATATTCTTGTATTGCAAGGCGCTTTTTAAAGACTCAAAAAGTACTTTTATTAGCTTTATTCACTTTATACCCGTTCTTCTTTTTTTTATCTTGGATTATAGTTGGTTTATCACCACAAAAGAGTATAAAATTAGACTTATTGAGTACTATTACTCTGGACAATTGGGTTTTAAATGGGTCACTTTTATTTATTTGGGTGTTATTCTCTTGCATTTAGGCAGTTACCTTATCATTACAGCGCAATTAGCTTTTAAAGGAGTTCATCAGGTAATGCAAAAAGAATCTAATACCTCATTAATTAAACTTCGTTTTATTAAAATCATACTGGTTGCTTTTATGATCTATTTGTTGGTCTACCTTTCTGTATACCTCTCATGGTCTGTTCAATCTAGCTACACTACCCAAATAGAAGCGTATTTGCAATTGGTGCTAAGTTTGTTTGTGTTGACTTTTGGGTATCATTTTATTAGAAATTACGGTGTTTTTATTCCAGAACATGTTTCGGTTCAAGATTTTTCAAAATATAAAAGTTCTACCTTAGAAAAGGATATTGCCAAAGATCACGCACACTACTTGAAACAGTGTATGGAACAAGAAAAGTATTATCTAGACCCTAAATTAAGTTTACAACAACTTGCAGCAGAAGTTTCTTTGAAACCTCATCAACTTTCGCAAGTAATTAATCAGGAGTTGGGAATGAACTTTTTTGATTTCATCAATGGGTATCGCATTGAAGAAACCAAGAAGAAACTACTCTCACCAGCATGCAAGCATTTGTCTATTTTGGGAATTGCTTTTGAATGCGGATTTAACAGCAAGGGGGCTTTTAATAGGATTTTCAAAAAGTTTGAAGGCGTCTCTCCCTCACAATATATAAAAAAGTACCGTTAACTAGTCACACTTTATAAAGTGAGTCGATTTGCTCCTGTTTTCACCTCATTTTTGGTACTTAATCTTTAAATTATATTCATTATGAAAAAACAAAGAAAAGTATCATTAGCCCTTAACAAGAAAACCGTTTCTAATTTACATGCCAATTCCATTAAGGGTGGAGAAACTAACAGTCCTGGTTGTGGAATAGTGCCTACGGGTGTTTCTGATTGCCAAGAATGTATGGAAGAACCCACGCAAGGGTGCAATGACTATACTTATGAGTGTAGTAACTATACAAGGTATAGGTGTTTTAGCTTTCAAGTTGCTTGCTAACGGTTAGTCTTTAGAGTGCTTTAGTTTTTAAAAGAAAAGGATCAATCTTGGTGTGTTACCATAGATTGATCCTTTATTTCCTCATACACTCTAAAACTAAACTCGTTTATGGCATTTTGAATCATTTTATCGCTATTGGCATGAATACCGTCTTTTACAATAACACCGTGAAAAGTATAAGATTCTCTAGGTTCTGTAGCATGTCTATTAACCGTGCGAATAGTTTTAGACTTCAGGGTATCTTTTTTTAAATGTCCTGAAATCTTAAAAACAAAATGATCTTTCTCTGATAGTTCTAAAAATTCAAAATATTCATCGTCTGTATGTACGGCAACCTCTTCTTCATAGCCTCTAAATAGAATGGTGTCTATCACTAATTCTAGGGGCGCTTCTGGTACCAACAACATATTTCTTTTTCTAAACGTTTCTGCAATCTTCTGTTCTATTTTAAAGTGCGTTTGTAAGGTAGCAGTATCTAGCTTGTAAAAGAACATGGCGTCTTTTTCAACCTTTTTTATAACTACCGGATTATACACTAAATTAAGGGGTACAGGTTCTTTAAACTTTTGCTTTTTCCATCTAAACTCATTAGAAATATTCTTTGTGCTTACTATATTACAAGCACTTAACAGAATCCCTAGTAAAAAAACACCTGTACCTCTTAACGTTTTCATTGTTAGAATTCAACCGTAACTCCTAGGGTGCTTACAATTCCTCCCATGGTGGCTATCATAACTCCAAAAACATATTTTTCGTCTTTAGGTTTATTCTTCCACCATTCTTTAAGTCTTGAAGTCCAGAATTTACTATTGGCTTTATAATTAAAATTAAGATTAAACAAATCAAATTTAGGCATTTCTCCTCCTCCTGCGCTGGCGGCGAGTCCATAAAGTGCCCAACCCTGTGCATGTTTGCCTAGTTTTTTGAGGTTGACAATCTTCTTGCCTTCTCCAAATTCTACAAGACCTCCTGCAAACTTGAGGTAGGTGAGATCTTCAAAGGCTCCTTTTTCTCCGTTAATAAGGTTAGATGCAATACCCTTTGTAGTGTTTCCTAAAAAGTTTCTGGTTAATTTCCCTATCCATTCTTTTTTAGACAGTACTCCGGTTGCGGCGG
This sequence comes from Ascidiimonas meishanensis, assembly GCF_037782385.1. Classification (NCBI taxonomy): domain Bacteria; kingdom Pseudomonadati; phylum Bacteroidota; class Flavobacteriia; order Flavobacteriales; family Flavobacteriaceae; genus Ascidiimonas; species Ascidiimonas meishanensis. Next base: position 27,919 of record NZ_JBBEXD010000002.1, on the reverse strand, counting down.
CACCTTCTTTACCTGCTTTATAGAGTAAATCCATCCCTTGATCTAACAGGCTACCTACAGCAGCCAGCGCACCTCCTTTCAACATTTTATCAAACTTCTCTTTATTGAGGCTAAAATCAAATTTAAATCCTGAGTCCAGATCAAAAGAGAAAATACTTTTCTTATAGGATTTCCACATGCCCTTGCCGGCGGCTGTAAGGGCTTTGGCAAAGACCGTGCCTTTACTTATACCTCCACTGGCAAACATAGTCCCTGAGAGGGGCCCAACGGCCAATAATTGTGCTCCGTAGGCTCCAAGTACTGCGCCTACAATAGCTCCTTTCCACCAGTCTTTGCCCCATTTACCGGGATTAAATGAGCCTTGATGTAAACTAGCCCCTAGGTAGGCTCCAATAATAGCCCCAATGACGACAAACCAAAATTCTCCACTCGGATCTACGTTTACTAATGGGTTATTCCAAACATAACCATACCTATTAAAACTTTGGGTATTATAGGGATCTTGAATGTAATTATCTGTAGAAAGAAAACGCCCCAGATTGGCATCATACATGCGGCCATTCATATGTATTAAAGCTACCTCAAAGAAGTGCTCATGCCCTGTAAAACCTCTGTCTAGTAAAGAGTCGTGACCAAATTCTGCAATTCCAACGGTATTTTTAAACTGGTCTGCATTTCCCCAGGCACCAAACTGCCGTTCTTCTACAATTTGAGCAGATCCATTAGAAATGGCTAAAATACTTCCCAGATAATCTCTGTGAAGGTAATGAAACTGATTGATGGCATTAGCGCCAGTACGTTTAATTTGTGCAATAGGTGCTCCGTAGGCATCTCCTCCAATAAAAGTGATTACTTTGGTAGTACCTTCTACCTCATCTTCTACTATCTCTACCGGTGTAATACTTGAGTATTGTTTGTGGTAACGGCGCTGCATTCTATCTGTCTGCAAACCTCCGTAATATGCACGGGTACGATTCATTAAAGGACCATACTCAAAACTTACTCTGCCGTTATTTTGTTCGTAAACTTCAACTGGCTTTTTAAATGCATTGTAAGTAACATTTTGAAGGTTGTGATTCTGGTAATAGATATCTCCCTGGCTGTTTAAGCTAGTACTAGTTAACCGATACCTATTTGAGCTTGAATAATTGTAATTACCTACCCATGAGTTCTGCGTAATTCTACCTCGGGTATCATACTGCTTGCTATGACTTTCTGGGCCACTTATTTGGGTTAATCTATCTAGATTATCATGCGTAAAGGTTTCATTCCAATTGGTGAATCCGTAATTCTTCCGGCTGTTTAAGATTCCTCGTTGTGCGTTAAAGGAATAATCCATTTTAAGTGCTTGTGCACCTCCGGTAGTTTCTTTTTTATCAGTAATATTTGTTAGAAACCCATAAGAATCATAGGTCTTATTTTTAACGATTCCATTCGCTAATCTTATTTTAGTAGATTGCCCTCTTGCATTTTCTTCTTCTACTCTCCAAAGCGGTATCCCAGAATAATAATCAAGTATGTCTGTTAGAATTCCCGAATCATCATAGGTATTCTTTACCCTAACAATATGGTTAATTCCAGAGGAAGCTTTCTCAGTAGTGTAAAATTCAGAAAAAATTCTTCCAAACGAATCATAGGTAATATCTTTTTTGAAACGGGCATTGTCTAGTTGCTCTGAGCTGCTATTGATTCGTTTGTAACTATCGTAACCATAGGCATATTGATAAGATCTATTATTAATCCCATCGGTACCACTTATATTGGTTAGTAGTTTGGTGGTTCCATTATACACATAAGACAAAGAAAGATTGGTGTTATCTCCTGTAACCGTCTTACCAGTTATTCTGCCATAAGAATCGTAGGTAAATGAGGTAGACCCTGTGGGCGTAGTTTCTTGTGTAATTTCACCTAAATCATTATAGCTAAAGGTATAGTTCCCTGCTGATGGATCATTTACCGATGTTTTTCTCCCTCTACCGTCTATGGTGGTGCTTACAATATGACTCCCGTAATTGGCAGATTTCATTTCACCATTTCCGTGATATTGATAGTTCACCGTTCCGCCTGGGTCTATAACCGAGGCTACATTACCCAAGGCATCTTTAGTGGTGGTTACGGTTTTTACTCCATCATTTACCGTTGAAGAGAGTCCGCTATACGAGGTGCTAATGGTACGACCTGTATACAATTGATGTGTTATGGGCCTTCCGTAGAGATCATAAGTAACTTGATTCCACTGCGTAGGACTTGCAGTGCTAAAGAAAGGTTCACTTTCTCTTGTTTCCCTGCCAGCAACATCGTATTCATAGCGTTTGGAAATCCATTTTCCATTTAAACTTAGTGTGTTACTCTGTACTTGCCAGCCAAAATTATTTTGATAGGTTTTTACATCTCTGCCTTCTGGATAATCTATGCTCTGCATAAAACACCACCCTATACCAGGCACGTTCTCTTTATTATAGGCATATTTGGTTTGATTCCCTAGATAATCTGTAGCGGTTAATAGGCGCTGCCAACCATCATAAGCATAGGTGGAGGTAAGCCCATAGGCTGATGTTTTTGAGGTAAGGTTACCATTTGCTGTATTATAAGCATACGTCATGGCCAACCCCATGACATTTATGTCTTTAGTCATGTATCGCCCACTGGTATCGTATTCCATTCTTTGAACACGCGAACTAAGACCGTTAGCACTGGTTGCTTTTTGCGTAATATTACCAAAAGCATCGTACTGGAAGTATTCAAATACCCAGGAAGTACCGCTCCCTCTTTTTTGTGTTTGAGTGACCAGATTATTGCTATAGCTATAGATCATCTCTTCCATAAAAGAGTTACCATTAATAACGGTTGTTTCAATCTTCCTAAATGGTCTTCCTACATGGTAATACTGGCTGTTGGAACTGATATTATTATTGTACTGATAGGTAATTGTTTTTGACCCTCCAGGATAGGTAGTTACCAGAGATGCCGGATTTTTGTACGTATCATAGGTATAGGCATCTGTAAATGTAATACCCTGTAAACCGTCTTCCCTTGAAATTTGCGTAGGAAGATTGATAAATACCTTATTACTTAATATTTGGGTAGAATAGGTATAATCTGTTTTACTGACATAATTGTAGGGGGTACTGGAAGAGGAATTGGAGACCCATTGTTGGGTAGGTGCGCCTCTTTTTTGCATATCAAATTTAGAGACATTCCAAAGGGCTCCCACTCCTGTGCCAAAGAGGTTCGTTTTTTTAACTGATTTAAAGCCCATAAAACCAAAGCCTTCTGCATGGGCTACGGCGCCTACGTATTGAAATAATTGCCTTTGTTCATGCCCAGAAGCAGTGTGTTTCACTTCCTTCACAACTTTCATGGAAGGGGATACATTTACATTGGAATAGGGATAAATTTCATCGTAATCAAAAGAATAGGTAGAAGAACCGTATTGATCATCCAATTGATCATAGAAAATATCTGTGACTACCCCATTATTGCTAATCCTTTTAAGGGTATTTTCTTTTTTATGATCTTTTAAAAATTCATACGTATAGACATCATTAGCGACAATATAGGCATACTCCAGATTACTGTTAGACTGCTTTGCCTCCAGAAAAAGTGGCATCCCATATTTACTGAGTCCGTTGTTAATTACTACCGAATTAGTGGTTAATGAAAAGGAAGGGGTGGTTTCTGAACTGGTATGTTTATTGGTGTATAATTGAATTCTATCACTTACCTGAGTGATAGAAGACCAAGGTGATATGACTTCATGCCTCAGAATGTCTGTCTTTCCATCGCCGTTGTAATCTTGTGATATAAAGTGAAATTCATATAACGGATTACTCATGTAGGTTCCGTTTATATAACGGGTACCTTGATGTAAGTAGTTCTCTTCATACTTAACACCAATATTTTTAGAGTAGTAGTAAAATGAACTTCCTCTTGATAAATAAAAATACCAGGTAGTGCTATTATTAGCAGATGGAAGCGTGAAATCTGTTTTACCATCGCCATTATAATCTCCTAAAAGTATAGGCTTATCTTTATCAATATTAGTGCTTGTATAGGAAGCTATTTGTACCAATTGATTAGACGGGTTCATGCTATAAACACGTACAGAACCATCTCTAAGGTGCATTAGATCTGTTTTACCGTCTCCATCAAAATCTAAGCCGTATAAGCGGTCTGAACTGCTAGTAATTCTATTGGCTAATGAGCCTATATTAACAGCAGAAGTAGAAGCAGTTCTTTTTAGGTTGATAAAATAAACTTCAGAATTTGGCTGACTCACGTTTTCATTTCCACAAACACATTCGTCGTAGTCATCATAGTAGTCATATTCCCATTCGCATACTTCTCTGTAGTACTTTTGTGGAATTGCCAGAACATCTGTTAGTCCATCTCCATTAAAATCTCCACTTACGTATGTTTTAGGGATTTTTCTATAGGAATTATTAGATGGGGTTTGATCACATTCAAAAATACCAGCAGGACCAATGGGCATACTTACTGTTTTATCATATTGAAAAACAGGACCATAGGCAGCCATTGCAAAGGTTCTAAATCTAACCTGAGATACCGTTGAATTACCGGTTACAGTTTCCCTTGCGGTGGTAATACCTTGTTGCTGGAGGATCTTATTATTCCAAGATAGAATGGTACTCGCGAATACGTCATCAAACTTCTCTGTAGTTACAGAGCTTCCTAGAGAAATACTGGAGTAATCAAATAAATTGGTAAAGACATTTAGCTTATTTCTGGAGTTTTTATTGTAGGTAACAAAATCCATTTTACCATCCCCATCAAATTCACCAGAAACCAATCTGTCTGTATTATATGTTATCCCAGGGTAAATACTAAGGGTATTTCCTTCTCTGGAGAGTCCGCTAGAAGAAGATTCATAGGTAAAATAAATGCTTGGAAAAGACTGGTTAGATATGTTGGTTTCTCTTATATAATAAACCCTTTGATATCCTAAAGAAGTGGTAGAGTGGTACAATGTGTACTTACGAAAAAGAGAGCCACCGCCTCGTATCTCTACCCTATCCAGTATGTTTGTGCGAAGAAAGGTATAGCTTCCTATATAAGAAGATTCTCTTCGAGTTCGTGTCTTGTAGAAAAATCTTATTTCATTGGGTGCGGCTGTACTTCCTCTAGAACCGTACTTTATGGTATTGATTCTTAAAAGATTGTTGCTTTGGAGATAATCATATTGAACATAATTACCTTGTGGATCTATAGTTTTATACAAAGCCCATTCTAAACGACCTCTTGAATTACCTCCATTACCATAATAGGCACGCATCCCATTAGGATGGTATACAATAAAGTAAGAGGGACCATAAGAAGACCCGTAAGGAGAAGTACCGTATGCTACAATCTTAAGGTTAGAATAGGTTTCTGTTTGATATTGAGAATTCGCCGCACCATAAGTACCACTTTTTACCAGTAAACGCTGCCCGTCTAATGCATAGCGGTCTTTGTTATCAAAGTCTACTCCATCTACGTAGTTATCATGATATTTGGTAGAGGGCACCCTTGAGATAGTGGATAATCCCGAAATATTCCATCCCCAGCCTGCTAGACCGTTAGAAGCCTGGCTGCTATAGGCCAAGCCAATATTGGGAGCAACATCTTTAATGCCCGGAGGCAACATAAAAGGTACTCTATAAGTGGCAGCACCTCCTAAAGAAACCGTAAAATCATCCTCGGTTGAGCCTACATAAGGAGATGAGGTTACTCCACCACCACCCGTAGGTGGATCTATAGGATCTATGGTTATACACTCTCCTGTTTCTAAGTCAATAAGACATCTTACATCTTCTTTCCCTGCTGCATCGGGTGTTTTAGATACTTGGCTTGACTTTACACCTTCTACATAGACACTGTCTTTCTTTTTTGTAGTTATTTTGGTGTATTCTATTTTTGTTTTATTTGAAGGGTCTTGAAGTATATGGTTAGGTGTTTGTGCATACCCAAAAGAAACAACAAGAAAAAATATAAGGCTTAGGTAGTAGTTAATTGCTTTCATTCTGAAAATACGTTAATTCTTAATGATTTTTTTGGTTATACTTTGCTCATCAGACAGATGAATATGTACTATATACACTCCTGCAGGTAGCGTTCTCAGGTCAAGCGATAGTGAGCGTTGTGCCTCTGTTAATCTTATAGATTTTACTCTTGCACCTTGTGCATTGTAGACATATAGATTATTTACCATCTCAGTATTTGGATTCCCGGAGAGGCTAATATTCACCATTCCTTTGGTAGGGTTGGGATAAAAATCAATAGCTGCTTCTGTTAATTCCTTATCTTCTAACAAAGCTTCGTCATACTCTTCATCTGAGTCAGTGGTATCTTCTTTACTAGTGGTAGTGGCTACTCTGCAAGCAGAATCCGGACAATACAAACGTTGTTTCTGATTTCCTGCGGAGTCTAGCGTAAAAATGAGGGTCATATTGCTATGAATACTCAAGAGTTCGTTTATGCTGGGTTCATTTCCATTTATCTGTTCCATTCTGGGCGCCCAGAAGTACTGGCGGTCTGAAGTATTAGTATCATAATAAAGATAAGATCTATGTCTAGCGGAAGTGGCCGTATTCTTAAACTTAAAATCAGTGATTGTTGCTACAGATTGCCCGGTTACTCCATCATAAATTCTGCCTAAATTGGTAGAAGATGTATAGCTACTCTTATGCACAAAACCTACAATTAGATACCACCTATTGAATTTAGGAAGGTCTCCATACCAGAAATAGGGATTATTATTTACAGCTCCACTTAGTGTTAAAATATTGTTAGTGCTATTGCAGCCAAGGTAGGTAGTTCCATTGGTGGAATTTGTTTTTTTTATCCATACAGAAAACCTGTACGTTTTGGTATGGTCTACCGCATGGTAACTACTGTTCCAGCCGCCATCTGCGCCTACATCTGCTTCTGGTGAGGCTTTCCAAAGAATCACATTTTCACCAATATGATTTTTTCCCCATTCTCGGCTATTCTCTGAAGTAGATCCGTTTTGCGTAAATCCGGATACACTTCCCGAACCTACCGTCCATGTATTTGTGTTTAGTAAATTTTGACTGCTCCCGCTCTGCATTAGAAACACAAATAGAACTGTGCAAAGTGATTGCCTTAGAAGTAGATTAATCTTCATAGTTAATTGGTTATTTTTAGTGGTTATTTCTTTCTTTTAATTGCGAATAAAACTATTTATTATGAGCGTTTTTTAAGTAAATTTTAAGTAAACAAAACAAAATTTCTTTGATTCTCATGATTTGAGAAACAAAATTTTGCTTGTTTTAGTCCTAAAAAACACTTAATACCTCATCAAACTGCTTTGTCTTCAGAACAGCTTTTCAAATGATAATGTAGATGTTTTATTCTATTTGAAAATAAATACGGTTTGTTGGTTTATAAATTAGCAATCTTTTTTTGTCTAAAGAATCTGTTTTAGTTTTTGATAAGCTTTTTGGTTATATTTTGTCCATCTGAAAGATGCAAGTGTACCAGATAAACTCCAGAAGGCAGGGTAGTCATATCAACAGAAGTTCTGCGGCTGCCCACTTTACCTAGGTTTTCAGTCTTAACAATAGCACCTTGTGCATTAAAAACGTGTATATTATCTACCATTTGAGCATCTACATCACCTGAAAGTGTAATAGTCACTAATCCGTTAGTAGGGTTTGGATAAAATACCATTGCCTTTTCAAGAATATCTAGGTCATCTGGTAGTTCTTCGGTAACATCATCTCCTGTAACCTCTTCAATAGAAGAATTGGCGACGCTACAAGTAGAATCCGGACACAAGAAACGCTCTGTTTGATTTCCGGCGCTATCATAAGAAAAGAGTACCGTATCTGGTGTATTGATTCCTAGTAATTGTGTAATCGTAGGTTCAGACCCATTAACTGGTTCTAAACGTGGTCCCCAAAAATATTGACGATCTGAAGTATTAGTGTCGTAATAAAGATAGGATCTATGTCTTACAGAAGTTGCCGTATTCTTGAATTTATAATCGGTAATTGTTTTCACTACCTGACCTGTTACTCCATCGTAAATTCTTCCTAAATGTACATCAGAGGTATAACTACTTCTATGCACAAAACCTACAATAAGATACCATCTGTTAAGCGATGGTAAATCTCCATACCAGAAATAGGGGTTGTTATTTACAGAACCGCTTAGTGTTAGAATATTGTTGGTACTATTACAACCTAAGTAGGTAGTACCGCTATTAGAATTTGTTTTCTTAATCCATACGGTAAAGCGATAGGTGGTATTATGGTTTATGCTATGATAGCTTGAATTCCACCCACCATCTGCATCGCTGGTAGATCCTGGTGAAGCTTTCCATAAAATTACATTTTGACCTGCATGGTTGCTACCGTATTCGCGACTGTTTTCTGCCGTAGCTCCATTTTGAGAAAATCCTGAAACACTTCCGGTTCCAACAGTCCATGTATTGGTATTTAATAAATTTTGAGCGCTAAGAGTGCTTGTAAAGGTGAAAATGAGTATGAGAAGAGACGAAGTAAGTATTAATTTTTTCATAATTGGTTATTTTATGAGGATAGGATTGCATTATAAAGAAAAGAATTATTATGACGGAATGGAAGTTTTAGTACCTTAAATTCATGAATTCAGGGTAGATTTATCTGTTTTGTTTAACCCTTTGTTTAAATTTAATAAACATTATTTTCTTTTTTAAAGATTTTCAGTCTCAAAAAATTCGGATCATTTTGACAACAAAGTCCATTATGATTTTTGTAGCAATCAATTTATCCCCTTTATTAAAAAAGTATTGATTCTCTGTTTTTGTTGTTATACATTTTACATAACGTAAAAACAACATTTTTTTAAAGAAAAAATAGAATTTATTTTTTATTTTATCCTACATTAAATTTATTACAAACCTAATCTATAAACAATGAAACTAAAAAATTTAATTTGTGGGCTATCATTAGCCATTTTATTTGTTTCTTGCAGCAAAGAGGAAGCGGTAAATGAGACTCTTGAAAACTCAATGAGTATCTTTTATAAAGGAAAGACATTTTCTATTGCCATAGATGAAGAAGGAAATATTTTAGAGCTTCCTAAAGAACTGGAAGTTTTAGAAAGTATAGAGACCTTAGCTACCGTAGTAACAGGAGATCAAACCTACTACTTTGACACCCGCCAGGAGGCAGACGATTACTTTGATGCAATTATAGGTTTTACGAAGCCTACAGGTGCCAGAGGAGCTACTACCCAAAGAAGAACATTTAGCACCAATGTTTTTAATGATAATGTGCATGTTTATGAACATGACTATTACGGAGGTAGAAAATTGAGAATTACAAGTGGGTATCATCTAAGAAACTTAACGCTCGCAGGGTTTAATGATATCATTAGCTCTGTTGCCATAAACGGTACTTATCAAAATATTTACGATGGTGACAAAGTAACCTTTTACGAGCATAAAGACTTTGGTGGTAAGTCTATATCCTTTCTATGTGAATATGATAACAAACCAAATAAATGTCTACTAGTTCCCAGGCCAAACGGCTATTTTCCATACGCTATGGGGCCCAGTAATATTGTTTACAGAGGTCACATTAGGTTTAGAGACATATCATTCAAACTTTTCAATAAGTGGGCAGACAAAGCTTCTTCTATTGATGTTAAGTTTGGAGGTGTTTCTGTAACTCCCAGATATCCCAGTTCTGGCGGCGGCTCTAGTGGAGGTGGCGGTGGCGGTCAAGATGGCGGACCTAACATGCAATAAAAAATTTGTTTAAACCGTTTATTTTCAACTTTATTTGAATTGTAAGCAGAGGATTTATAAATACAACGTTAGCTAATAGTAGTTGCCAATCACTTTTTTGAGTACCTACAAAAACAAAGCCCTTTTTCATGTTGAAAAAGGGTTTATAAAAACTCCCGGTTTAAAGAAAATTCACTACCTCGGTATCCATATCATATATTGCACCTTTAACATCAATTGCCCCGTCTTCCTTCATTTTTCTTAGTAATGTACTTTTCTTAGTGATTTTTTCTACGGCAATACGCACATTGTTTTCGCTTACCTCATGCACCAAGAGTCTATTCTGCGAACTTCTAGGGCCTGTTGTCACCGTAGAACGTTTAATAGCAGGTTTAATATTTTTTAGCATTTTTGTTATATGTCCTATTTCCGCTCCATCAATTGCAGCGTGTATTGCTCCACAATTTTCGTGACCCAGCACTAATATTAATTTTGCACCTGCAACCTTGGTCGCAAATTCCATGCTATCAAGAATATCATTATTTACAAAGTTCCCAGCTACTCTGGCCACGAAAATATCACCTATTCCCTTATCGAAAACATCCTCCACAGGAACTCTACTATCTACACACGAAAGTATGATTGCTTTAGGATGTTGCGCTTCTGCACTTTTCCTGATCTGCATAGAATGATGCCTTGCGGTTAGATTACTTCTTACGAATCTTTCATTACCCGCAGCAAGGCTATTCAATACATCAAGAGGACTTAGGACTTCCTATTCCTCTTGGGTAAGTACAGCTTCAATAAGAATTTGACTCTTATCTATTACCACGGTTCCCGCTTCGAACTGTTGGGCATTTATCATGATTGAAAAGGTCATAAAACCTATTATTGCCTAAAATCTTTTTCTTATAATTATTGTCTTTAAATTCTAAAACAAAAATAGATTACAAGCTTACATTTCTAACTAATAGTATTCATAATTAAACTATTATGTTTAAATAGTAATGCTATTGTTTTTTTATGAATGCTTATTAATTAATAGATTATAATTAACGTGTTCGATATAACCTCTATAAAATATAATTTAAATTTTTTTACACTATTTTAATCTAACCATCTTATTTTTAGATCATTACGTTCATTTTCTTTGCTTGTCCAAAGAAAACGAACCAAAAGAAAAGACACTTTTCCCAAGGTATTTTTGTCCAGAAAGTCGACAAAACCACAAAGCTTTCCTAAATTTTCTCCAAGGCTTCGAAAATTCTTAACGGAAATCCTTGTTATACTGCGGAAAAAGACAAAATCGAAATCGATTTTAATTCTTGTTTACGTCGAACTGACGTTAATAAGGCTCATTAGGTTCAAATAAGCCTTAGTTAAAATAGAAAAAACATCCATTTTACTTGGAAATTATTTTGAGCAATTTATAAATGGTGAAGTAAAATAGTGCAGGTACATTTCAGCGAGTGAAGTAATTAGTCTAGCATTAGGGTTGCTAGAAATTGAAGAAAAAAGAGACCTCATTTGGGTTCTGGAATTAGACGAATAGAACCACTTTATTAAAAGCTTTAAACCAAAACAAAATGTAAATGAATTACGTGAGCAGTACTTATAAACTTGAGTTAGATATTTAGATATAGGGTTTATGCTATTCTCTAGAAGTACATTTTGATTTATGATTTGGGTAGTTTCTTTTTAGAAATTATAGTAAAACTTTTGATGAAAAATGAGTTATCCCAAAAAGATTTTAACTCATTAGATTTTTTTAGCCCTATAATCTTTGCGCAGTTTTATGAATCAAATGCTTCTATTACTTGATAAAAATAGGCTAGAATGTCAAAATTATATGGCTTTTTATAAATTGCCAATGTAATAGTTCATTTCATAAATACTGTAATGCAGCTCATAACTAGCTTGACTCAGTAATAATTCTGCTTCAATAAAGTCTCTATAGGCTATACTTAGTTCTTGTGAAGAAGAAGCCTGAAGAAAATACTTTTCTCTAGACATATCGTAATTTTGTTTCGTGAATACTAATCGATCTTTACGATGTACTACTTCTTCAATTCCTTTTGCAACAGTGTACTGACCATCTGATATTTGGGAATATACGGTGTTCTTATATTGTTTAAGGTCAAGTTTAGAATTTTCATATGCTATCTTAGACTTATAGGTCTCATTTCTAAATTTATTACCATTGAGAACTGGGATCACAACTTCAACCCCATAAGCCTCAAACTTGTTATTGGTGAAAAACTGATCCTGAAAGCTCAGCTCCTGAAAGGAAGAATAACCACTACCATATCTGTAAAATAAATTAATGTTAGGATAGTAGTCCGCTCTTTTTAAATGTAGCTGACTTTTCAAAGATGCTACTTCATACTTCCTGGAGTTTACGTCATTTCTTTTATCAATTGCTTCTTCATATAGAGAATCAATAGAGGCTTTGCTATACAGACGCAATTGATCTTCGGGTAAAATCACTTTTTTTAGTTCAAGCGGAATAGACATGTCTATGCCTAACAATAATCGCAATCTGTTTTTACGCTGATTGATGATGTTCTCATTTTCCACTAAAGCCGAAGAAAGACTGCTGAGTTCTGCCCGCTGAAAAAGGTAGTCCTGTCCAGCCATTCTACCAAGTTTAACCATTTCATTAACCTGCTCGAGATTTTCAGACTGGGTATTGATAAATTCTTGTAGAATAACACCCTGATCTATGCTCTGTAAAGTCTCTAAATATGCCTGTACAACTTTAAGAACGGTTTCATCCTTCGTGTTCTCTAATCCTAAACTCACATTCGTTTTATTGTTTTTAGCGTATTTTACAGTGGAATATTTTCTTAATACCTGCAAAATATCCCATGTAGCCGTTAGGCTTACATTCACAAAGTCTCCTGAAGTAGTTCGCAGCTGACCTGTCAATTCGTCAAAAGTATTACCCTTACTGCCAAAGGCATTTGAAAAAATTTCTACCTTTGGAAAGAGTTCTGCATAAGAGGTAAATGTATTATGCGCTGCTTCCTTGAGATTGTTTTTACCTTTCTTTATATCAATATTGCCTTCTAGTGCAATTGCAATTGATTCTTCTAGTGAAAGTTCACGTGTCTGCCCAAATATAACTACCGTGAAAAAAGAAAACAGGATACACCATACGTTCTTATTCCAACCTTTCTTTTTCATTAATCTTTACTTTTTAGTTATGATGTAACTGCTGATGATTCTGCTACCTTTTCGCTCATCCCATCCGAAACCAGTCTTCCATCCATAAGATTAATTAAGCGATGGGCATAATTTGCGTCTCTGTCTGAATGGGTTACCATCACTATAGTTACACCTGATTCATTGAGTTCTGTTAGCAAATCCATCACCTCAATACCGTTCTTAGAGTCAAGGTTACCGGTGGGCTCATCTGCTAAAATAAGTTTAGGATTAATTACCAATGCTCTTGCAACGGCTACTCTTTGTTGCTGTCCTCCCGATAGTTGTTTAGGAAAATGGTTTCTACGGTGTAGAATATTCATTTTATCTAAAACTTCTTCAACCCGTTGTTTGCGTTCTGCTTTTGGGATTTTCATATACAGAAGGGGTAATTCTACGTTTTCATATACGGTATTTTCATCTATAAGGTTAAAGCTTTGAAAAACAAATCCTATATTTCCTTTTCGCAAATCAGACCGTTGTTTTTCACTAAAGTTAGAGACATCTATACCATCAAACCAGTAGTTGCCTTGGTCTACCCCGTCAAGCAAACCTAAAATGTTTAGAAGTGTAGATTTCCCACATCCTGAAGGCCCCATAATTGCTAGGAACTCACCATTTCCTATTTCTAAACTTATATTATTTACTGCGGTGGTTTCTACTTCATCACCCGCATATACCTTGGTTAAATTTTTAATCTTTATCATGATTTTTTCTTATTTATCGTTTATTACCATCTTAATTCATCACTATCCATAAATTCGTCATAAGAGGAAATAATCACCTGATCTCCTTCAGACAAACCTTCTAATATTTGATAGTTTTCTACATTCTTTTTACCGAGAACAATATCTCGTTTAACAGCCTTGTTTCCATATTCATTGAGAATAAATACCCAGTTACCACCAGTGTCATTATAAAAACCCCCTACAGGAACCAATAATTCTTTTGAAGGATTTCCCAATTCAATCTTTAATCGAATTGATTGACCACTCAAAATATCTTCTGGTATGTCATTTGAATCAAATTTGAGGTCTATATCAAATTCGCCATCTTTTACAGTTGGATAGATATAACTAATAGTTAGTAAATACTTTTTATTATCTAAAGTAGCCGTGGCCCTAAGATTTTTTTTAATTCTTGAGAGATATAATTCATCAATAGAAACTCTTACTTTGTATGAACCTATTACATCAACTTGACCAATACGCTGCCCTTTTTCAATATTTTCACCTTCACCAAATTGTTCGGTTGAAAGCAAACCATCTATTGGTGCTTTGATAATAAGATTGTCAAGAATCTGCCTAACTCCGTCTAAACTTTGAATCATTCGGATTTCTGAAGTTCTCAACTGCCGTAATTGCACAATTCTCGAGGTAGAGTCATTTTTAAATGATTCATTAGTAAACTTTTTTCTTTTCTGGTTGAATAGAAAATCAGCTTTGGTTTGTTCAATCTCCTGTTTTGCAATAATGTCTTTACTATACAAAATACTATCTCTTCGAAACTTTGGTGCAAGTACTTGTAAAGAATTTTCTATCTCAGCTAATTCTTTTTTCTGAGAAAGATAATTTTGATCTAGTTGTAGTCTGGTAGTTCTTACTCTGTTTATTTGCTCGTTTAATGAATTTTCCTGACTTAGAACACTCAATCTGAGGTTTGCATTTTCTAACTGGAGTATTGGTTCTCCTTTTTTTACAATTGTTCCGCTTTCTTTAAAAACTTGAACAATATTTCCTCCTTCAACAGCATCCAGAAAATAAGTGCGATTTGGGATCACTTCTCCTGTTTCAAGAATATACTCTTGGAAATCCCCTTTCACCACGGTTGCAATTGTAAGCTTATCTTTTTCTATTTTCATTCGGTTTCCAAAACTAACTTGGTAGAAAACCACCACAGCTATTAATAGAACACCTATACTGGCAAGCATCATTTTTCCTTTGCCAGTCTTATACCATTTCTTTTTTACAATTTTTCTATCCATGATACTTTCTTCTTTTATTGTCTTCATATATACAACTGGTATGCCAAAAAATTAAGTTATTGATTTATAGTGTTTTATGTTTTATTATTGTCCTTAATCGGACATTTTTAATTGATTATATTTTCAAAATCGGACATTTTCGGACAATCTGCGGACAGTGTACTAAAATAATAGTAACTTTAGCATATTCTTAAAAGGTAAAGTATCATTTAAGAATTAGTATTAATCAACTTCACAAAATCTTGATATATGCCCAATAGTAAAGAAAAAAGTGGTACTATCTTAATTGTTGATGATCATGCGAGTATCCTGCAGGCTGCCAAACTCTTTTTAAAAAGGCATTTTAAAGAAATAGATACTCTAATTTCTCCTGATTCTATTCCTATCATGCTTGCTGATAAGAGTTATGATCTGATCTTACTAGACATGAATTTCACCAAAGACACCAGCAGTGGAGTTGAGGGTTTTTTTTGGTTAAAGAAAATATTAGAAATAGACCCTTCTGCGGTTATTGTTTTAATGACTGCCTATGGTAATGTAAAAACTGCTATTAAAGCTATCAAAGAAGGTGCAAGTAACTTTATAATTAAGCCATGGGATAATGACGAACTACTGGCCACCCTCCACTCATCTATTCAAATGCGCAATAACAAATTAAAAATTGCGCAATTACAACAACAAAAACAAGAGCTTAATAGCCAAATTAACAACAGGTACAAGGAAATAATAGGACATAGTACTGCTATTCTAAAAATTTTTAAACTTATAGATCGGGTTGCTGTTACAGATGCAAATGTTTTGATTCTTGGCGAAAATGGTACAGGTAAAGAATTGATTGCAAGGGCTATTCACAGAAATTCAAAGCAAAAAGACCAAAATTTTGTTAGTGTAGATCTAGGGGCTATATCAGAAACTCTTTTTGAAAGCGAACTTTTTGGGCATAAAAAGGGGGCTTTTACAGATGCAAAGGAAGACAGAATGGGTAGATTTGAAGCCGCTGATAATGGTACGCTCTTTTTAGATGAAATTGGAAACCTTTCGCTACCATTACAAGCTAAACTCTTACAAGCACTCCAAAATCGTAGAATAACCCCAGTGGGCTCTAATAAAGAGATTCCTGTTAACATCAGACTTATTTGTGCAACAAATATGAATATTGATGAGATGATTGCTGATCAAACATTTAGACAAGATTTACTCTATAGAATTAATACCATTGAAATTAAATTACCACCGCTCCGTGAGCGCATAGATGACATTTCATTATTGGCTTATCATTTTCTAAAAAAATATGCTAAAGAATACCTGATGAACATAAAAGGAATAAGCAAAGAAGCTATCAACCTACTTCAAAGTTATCATTGGCCGGGTAACGTTAGAGAACTGCAGCATGTTATAGAACGTGCTATCATTATTTGTGATAGTGAAATTCTACAGCCCGTTGATTTTGATCTAAAAACTATATCGGGTCAAGCAAACTCCTCCACCCAGAATTCTCAAATGAACTTGCAAGATACTGAGAAGAATCTTATTAAAAAATCGCTTACCAAAAATGACGGGAATATAGCAAAAACAGCTGATGAATTAGGCCTTACAAGACAATCGCTTTACAGAAGACTCAAGAAATATGACCTTTAACAAATTTGAAACAACCGTTCTTAAAAAGTTCATAATACTGTTAGCATGCTTGTTTGCGGAAGTCTATATATTTATTGTAGTTACTCCTCCTTATAACTGGCTTATTTGTCTGGTGTTAGCAGCTTTGATTATATATCTCATTAAAAATATTTTTGAATATATTACTAATACAAATCGTAAATTAGTCCTTTTTTTAGAGTCTATTACACATTCTGACTTTTCACTTAAATTTAAAGTCAATTCAGAATTAAATGACAGTTTTGATAATCTTAATTCCAGTTTTAATTCTGTCTTAGAAGCTTTTCAAAGAGAACGTTTTGAGAAGCAAGAACATCTTCAATATCTTAATACGATAATAAAGCATGTTAATGTGGGATTAATTGCTTTCAATATTGAAAATGATAAAATAGAATTTCTTAACAATCATGCTAAGATTCTCTTGAATCAATATTCTGTAAAAGACCTGAAAGACTTACAAAAGACTGACGCCAAACTTTATAATTTCTTTAAAAATATTTCTCCTAAAAAAAACAGAACCCTTTTCTTGAGTGCACAAAAACATATTGCTGCATTTGCTACCATCTTAAAGCTTTCTAACAAAACTATTAAAATTATTGCCCTTCAAAACATTTATCGAGAGCTAAGAACCAAAGAAATGGAGACTTGGCAAAAATTGACTTCTGTTCTGCGTCATGAAATTATGAACAGTATTACTCCCATCACTTCAATAAGCAAAACACTTTTGAATATCATTGATGAGGACTTTGAATTTAAAAATGAGCATTACACCATTAGTGAAAGCGGCTTAAACGATATACGAGAAGGTCTTATTGTTATTAATGAACGTACCTACTCTTTAACTGATTTTGTAAGTGCCTATAAAAGCTATACAAGCCTTCCAAAGCCAAAAATGGAAGACTTGTATATCCCTGAGATTATTAATAAGGTAGGAGCCTTAATGAAAATTGACTTCCAACAAAAACAGATTCATTTTGAACAATCGCTAAACGAACCTGAAAGACTTACTGTTAAAGGAGACGCATCTCTTCTTGAAATGGTGCTCATTAATCTTTTAAAAAATGCCACTGATGCGGTTACCGATATAGATACACCTCAAATAAAAATTTACAGCGGACTCGATCAAAATTTAAACGTATTTATTAGTGTAAAAGATAATGGCAAAGGCATCTCAGAACAGGCATTAGAAAAAATATTTATACCGTTTTTTACAACCAAGTCTTCTGGATCTGGAATTGGATTAAGTATCTCAAGACAAATTATGGAAATGCATAATGGTTCTTTAATTGTTGGGCAATCTGAAGATGATATGACCACATTAAAGATGGTATTCCATAAAGAGTAATTCTAATACTCACAAAGAAATCCATGTATAAAATGGCAGTTTGCGTTTTAAATAGCTAACGCATTAATTTCAGATCTAACACCCGTCACAAGTGATTGGGCCAATACATCTAGAGAATCTACTATTGGTATTAGAGTCATTCGTTCCCTTGGTATTAACGAAAACTCGGTACAACCCAAAATAATTACTTCCACCTTGTTCTCCAGAAAATACTGTAAGGCTTGGTTAAGCAACTCATATACTGGAGGGGTTACCTCAAAATTAGCTTTTAATCCAAAGACAGGGTCATATATCATTCGATGAATTACTTTATCCTGAAAATGCTTTTCAGGTATAAATACCTCAAATCTCTGGTTTTCTAATGGTGTAGTATACACATTAGATTTATAGGTACCGTTAGTAGACATGACTGCTATTTTTTTTGCATTGGGATACATATATTTAGTATGTTTTACAGTTTCGTGTACCATATGCTTTAAGCTAACTTCTATGCCTTTGTTTTTGAGTTCTTTAGTAATAACATCAAAAATTCGAGGAACATGGGTTGTGTTGCATGGTATTCCAATTATCCCTGCGCCTGATCTATATAATAATTGAATGATCTCTACGATTTTATTCGCAGGATTCTCCAAAGTAAATCCTTCTAAGAATTTTGTGCGATCTTCTATCACCTTAGAATAAGAGAGGTGAGCAATAGAGATATGGTCTTGATCGGTTTTAGCTTCTGAATGCTTAACAATAGATTCATGAAGTGCCAGACCCGCTCTTGGTCCCATCCCTCCAACAATTCCAATGATTTTCTCGTTTTCGATCATGATAAAATGTTTTTAAAAGTATTGATAATAAATACCCAAAGTGTTACAAAAGTTTCATTGCAACTAGAGCGACATAGATACAAGCACCCTACGATCTCCGGTATATGGGTTTCGTCCATGACTTACCAATTCGTTATCTACTAGAAGAATTTCATTTTTGTCCCACTTGGGAGCCACCGTAACACTTTCAATTGAGTTGATAATATTTTTAACTACCGCCTCTTCTATTTGGCTCCCATCCCCGTATTCAACATACATTGGGAAATCATTTGGATTTTCAAATAATAATTTAATGGTTTCGTAGTACTCTTCACCAAGATGAGAAGGGTGAAACTGGTCTATTTGATTAAACCATACCTTGACACCCGTATTTCTGTGTTTAATAATACCGTCCCTTTTGTGGATTAATCTGATGCTATCATCTGCTTTCCATTCAAATTCAATCTGTAATTTTTTACAGTACGCTTCAACTTGTGCCTTTTCTTCGGTTTCAAAAGTATTTTGCCAAGAAGGTCCCATGCCCATGCCTCCGTGAAGATTTCTTATATAAGTAACTCCTTTTTTCTCCACTTCTTCCACAATAGACTTATCTATCACATTTAAAAGTTCTCTACTATCTGCCAACAAAGTTTCGCCACCAGTTTCAGCTACCTTTAAACAGGAAAAAAACAACTTTCCTGGCCATTGATGAGAATAAGACAGCTCATTATGCATTGTGATAATTTGTGTCTTATCATATTCTGTAGATGTATAAACATTCCCAGAAAGCTTGGTTCTGGGACTATTACCATCAATATAGCTTAGAAACTTTTCAGATATTGAATCTATAATCCACTGAAAATCTTCCTGATTATTTATACTAACACCTTGAAATTTAATAGCTCCAATAGCTTCTAATTGTTTTTCAATTTCATTATGGTTGCTTTTATAATAGGCAACAAACTGATCTTTTGTCATCATATCTGTTTCCATGATATGAGGCAGCATGCTATTTTTAGTAATCATTCTTAAAGTTTTTAAAATTTGCTTATATAATTAACGAATTAAGAGAGTTTACACTCTTTATTTGAAGTGAAATTCTAAAGATCTACTCCTACTTTTTGAGCTACGGAATTGGTATAAAACACCTTGGCAACCGCCATATCGAAAATGGACATTCCCATAGGGTTAAACATAACCGATGTTTTGTTGACCAATTTCTCTAAACAATCATTAACAACCACGTCTATAATTGAATACGTATCTTCCTTTTGCAATCCACATTCTTTGTGCATGGCTTCTATATCTGTATTTTCTCTACAGATTTCTTCCCATTTGTCTACCACAATACCCTTCTTGAAATACTTAAGCATTTCAGGTGAGTAGTCTCTTAATGATACATTTAGATGGAGAGAATTCTCTTTGGGAACAGCATTAATATATCTTTTATCTGAAACCGTACAGGTTATAAACACATCTGCTCCCTCAAAAGCCTTTTCCCAACTGTCTGTTACCGTTACATTAGACGCATCTTTTAAAAGCTCAGGATGAATAGGTTTAAGATCATAAATGAAAATTTCTGCATTGGTATCTTTAAAAAAATCCTGAACCATTTGTAAATGGTATTGTCCGATAGGCCCAAAACCAGTAATTCCGATTTTTGGATTTACTAATTTTTTATGGTTGTTATAACGCTTTAAAAGCAACCTGCTAACTGCAACCGTTCTGATAACACTAACTAAAGAAGTATTTATGATTGAAATAGGCTCTCCGGTATCTGCAGAATTTAAAATTGTTACACTATTTGCTCTTGGAATTCCTTTATGAATATTATCGGGAAAACTGGCAATCCACTTGATCCCTGCTATATCAAAATTATTCCCTAGATAAGCGGGCATCGAGATAATACGATTGGTTAAGTTTTTAAACCTGAGATAAGGTTTAATTGGTTGCACTGTTTGCCCCTCTGAAAGACAAACAACTGCGTCTTCTGCTGTTTTGGTTAACTGTTCCCAGTTAGCTCCCAATTTCTGAATACTTTTTTGGTCTAGATATTTCATTTTTTTCTTGATTTTTATAAACTTTATTTATGTAAGCGTGTCCGCGATCTGGACAGATAATTAAGGCCTTAGAATTAGGATCAAGTTCGTACTCCAACATCATTTTTGCCGCTGTATAAACTGCTCCAGAAGAGCCTCCAGCAAAAATCATTTGCTCATAGAAAAGTTCATTACAACCGTTAATAATCTCTTGTTGTGAAAGAATCAATTGGTGGTCAATACTCCCTAGTTTTATAAACTCACTTTCTTTACTGGATCCCATACCAGATATACTTCTTGGTTTTGGGATACCACCCATGGCCAGTGATCCTTCAATATCTACTGCAATTACTTTTAGATTTGGAAATTGCTCTTTGAGACGCAAAGACAGCCCGGTAACAGTTCCACCGGTACTCACTGCGACAAATAAGTAGTCTAAGCGATCAAAATCTCTTATGATCTCAATAGCCAACGTGTTATAATAACTACCATAGTTATTTGGATTTGAATACTGATTAATAGAAAAGTAATTTTCATTCTTTGCTACCAATCTTTTAACGGTTTCTATTCTTGAAAGCAAATAGCCCCCTGTATAATCCTTTTCGGCAACTTTGATGATTTTATGAGCTAAAAACGAAAGGTTTTTTTCCTTTTCCTCAGTTATAAATGGATCTACTACGGCAATAAATTTCAAACCAAGGCATTTACAAACCCCGGCAAGACCCGTCGCAAAGTTTCCTGAAGAGGACTCAACTATGGTGGTGCTTTCGTTTATTTCTCCACTTTCAATTGCCTTTTTAAAGGCATAAACAGCAGGGCGATCTTTAATACTACCCATAAAACTGTTAAACTCTAATTTGGCATAGAGATTTACCTTTTGAAAATCCAGTTGATAATTCGGTGTGTTTCCAATAAGCTTCTCTAGCCTATTGATTTTTTCAATCAATTTCATAAGTTCTTATAAATTAATAATATTAGATAGAGTGCCCTATGAGCATTTTGATATTTCAAAAACTCTTGTAAAAAGTTTCTAATAGCAGTAGAAACCTATTTGAAGATATCTTTAAGAATTAACAGTTAAGCAGTTTAAGTTCTGGGTTGATTCTATTTTAAGAATTTAATTAACTCCAAAATTAATAGGGGTAGCTTTCAGTTCTAGCTCAAAACCATATTATGCAGATGTCTTAAGTCAGAGTGCTAGTTTAAATTGCTTTTTTTTCAATCCATACTTCAACCAGAAGAAAATGATTGCTAGCAATAATACAATTAGAATGGTGATTAAATGGGGTTGTGAAAATTGTGTAAGTAGATTATTGGCTTCATAATTAATCATTGTTTTTTCTACAAATACCAGGGGTATTCCAGTGTACATATAAACGATTGGTAATAAAAAAATACACACTACTATTCTCAAGAAAAAACTGTTTCTTACCTTTTTGATCCAGAACGTTTGAGTTAATAGTATCAAAAAAGTGAACGATAAAAATAAAGGGCTAAACTTTTGAATCTCATCAAAAAAGTGAACTGCTTTTATCATATATATTAGACTAACAAGAAGATAAATCAATCCACTCCATCGCAGCAAGGTTGCGCATGTATCAAGTGCATGTTTTAAAACCTTTTTAAGTCTGTTTCTAACAAACAAGCGAATAATACTTATTACGAAAATTAAAAATGCAATGGCCATCAAAAAACCTTCAGAAACTATAAATAAGGGATTTCTAGATTCTTTTTTCTGGGTCCAATCAAAATTATAATAGTTTTCAATTAACTCATTATACAGTTGCTTTTCTCCTTTCAATTGAAAAAGAGATCTGAAAAAAGATAACAACTCTATGCTATAAGAATCAGAGAAATACACAATGTTATAATACTTAAAATTAGAAGTCAAATTATTTAATCTTCTGCCAAATAAATCTCCATAATCGCTATTTGTTAGATATACATATCCTCTTTTATTTTCAATTGAATAAGCAAACTGAGATTTAAAACCGGAATTACTCCCGTTAAAATTAAGTACTCTTTCATCCCCATTCTCAAAAACAAAGAAGCCATTGGTTAAATAGGCTTTAAAGTCACTGTAATCTGCAAATAACATGTGTTGATTTAATAAATAGTCAATACTTTCTTTAGAAAGATATTTTTCATCAAACAGCGCAGTTAAGAGTTTTACATAAGAAGCAGCATCTGTAAACATACTTGATGCCGGAGAAATATGGTCTGATGCGGTTGGTGTTTCTTTTCCTGTGAAGTCATGACCTTTTGAATAAATAACGTTAGCTCTCTCTTTATTTAGGAAAAAAGAGGTTTTTTCTTCTATTTTCAAGGGCTTTAATACCAAGCGCCTCATGTATTCTTCATAGCTCTCACCAAGAATTACGGTTATGGCATCTGCCAGATAGTTGTAGCCTGCCCCAGAATATACAAACTCAGTTCCAGGATTGGCAACAATCTCAAGAACAGAAGGATCATTAAATTCTATCCAATTTTCAATTCCCGAAGTATGATTAAGTAGCATCCTTGGAGTGATGAGCTTATAGCGTTCATCATGAGCCAATTCTTTCTTTTCAAGAATTTTATACAATGGCTTATCTAAGTCGAGTACCTTCTGCTCTACAAGTTGCATGGCGGCAAAAATAAAATACATCTTAGACAAAGAACAGGCTTCAAAAAGCGTATGCTTTGTCACCATAGACATATTACTCATATTCATATAACCATAAAAATTGGTATATACAACCTCTGCATCTTCTATAACTGCCAGAGATACTCCATGAATACCCGTCTCCTGAAGTATAAGCTCAATTTCGTGATCAAATTCTTTCACATCTTCCTGCTTGGTAAAGTCATACTGTTGCGAAAATGCTATAAAGGGAACTGCCAGAAGGACTAGATACACTATGGAAGAAGTCAATTTACTTTTAAATCTTCTTTCTTTTTCCTGTTTTCGAAGTCTGATTTTCTTTTTCATTTTTTATTGAGCTATTAAATTTGGTATTTTATAAAAACATATTAGGTGTTGCTTCCTCAAAGTTTCTTTGAAGAAGTTTTCCATTCTTCATTTCAAAAACACGATCTGCCACATGAAAATAATTATCATCGTGGGTGATCGCTATAACAATTTTACCCTTGCGCTTCATCTCTGGAAGTAATTGCTTATAAAAGAAGTTTCGGTAATGTGGATCTTGGTCTGCTGCCCATTCATCAAAGAGAAATAAAGGGGCATCTTCAAGATAACACTGTAATAATCCTAAGCGTTTTCTTTGACCAGACGATAACTCAGTAGTACTATATTCGTTATTACGAATAGTTACTTTTCCCTCGAGTCCTAAAATCTCTATGAGCTCTGTTATCTTATCTTGATCATATTGTTTTTCATCTATGTTGTAAAGCTTTTTAAATAAATATGGTGGATTAAAAACTACAGAAAAGTGTTCTCCAAGAGTTTCGGCCTTCTGTCTATCTTTATTAATAAAAATAGCACCTTCCTCAGGTGCATACAGCCCTATTAATAGTTTAGCGAGTGTAGATTTACCACTGCCATTGGCTCCAATGATAAATATTATTTCTCCACCATGTGCCTCCAGATCTATTGGGCCTATCCCGAAAATTTCTTGTGTGTCGTCTACTTTTGGATATGAGAAAGTAATGCCTTTCGCCTCAAAAGAATAAATGTCATTTGTGTAGGAATGTATGAGTTCTTTATCTGCCTCATCTACTGGTATGTCGGCAATAAAGGCTGTAATTCTTTTCCAGGCTACCTTGAACCGCATAAGTTCAGGGCCAGAGTTAAGAAGACTTTGAAGCGGGGAAAGAATGTAAAGCAAAACAATTACAAAACTAGCAGTCAGATAGAAATTCATCCCACCATAAAATAAGGGTAATCCATATACAATAATCCCCAGTAAAAGAAGAAGCATAGATTCACCAAATAGCTGTGCGTTTAAAAAATTGATGTCTGCAAGAATAATTTTATCCCTAAGTCTTCTGGCACTCGTCTCAATATCAGTTTTATACTTTTCTTTGCTTTTTTTGTGAAGATCTATTTCCTTGAAACCATGTATCATTCCATCAAGAAGCCTCATAAAAAGTCCTCTTTCATCTCTAGCCTCTTCGTAATAAATGTCTGTTTTTTTGCTTACGTAATAATAAATAAGGGTAAGTATCATAATAACCACAAATAAGACAACTGTAGTCCATACTTCCAGAGTTGCCAAATAAACAAACGTGCCTGCAATTGCTATAGAAGATATTACCAGACCTGTAAAAGTACCTGCTGCATTACCTATTACGCTCACGTCTTGATCTAAGGTAGCGTATACTCTACCTTTATCTATGCTCTCAAAATTTTGATAGGAGGTTCCAAAAATCTTTTCTGTTAGTTTGATTCTCAAATCGTATACAAGACCCAGCGAAATATTGATAAGATGATACTGTACCTGACGTCTTCCGATAAGATAAACGCCTAAAACCAACAGATAATAAAAGATCTGATATTTTAGATCTAATTCCGGATTAAAGGAAGAAGTAATCATTGAAATAATAACTACATCAGAAAGACCAGATATAATACTCATTAAAATAATTTGAGGTGCTTTGCTAAAATATCTGTTCTTTTCAGGAAAATAACTGCTTATTATATAGGTTATATAACTAAGACCTAAGGCTGTTAGCAATGCATAACAAAACCATTCTAAGCTTCCGGGGTACCAGTTCAGTAAGATTTCCCAGTTTCCATAACCCAAATAATCCGGAAGCAGATACAATCCAAAAACAAAAGGCATTAATACAAAGAACATAACTGTCCATCGCTTTATCCTTTTTGATGTTACTCCTGCGTAAAAGCGCTTCTTTTGATAATATCGTAACATCACCCAACAGAGATAAATAAGTACAATTGCGCTGTACACAAACAAAATAATTGATAAAAAGGCATAGAGCTTATCCTTTTTATTGACCTGAATGTTATCTGTAAGTTGCCCCCCAGCTATTAGTTGCATTACAGACTTACCTATGACAGCAGTATGAGGTGAATTAATATTAGCCAGAACTGCGACTCCACTATTATTCGTTTTATTAAAAGCGATAAAAGAAGAGTAGTTAGGTGTACTTCCTTTTTCAAAAATATTTTTGTTTCCCTTTAAGGAAATCTGCCATCCTATCGCATAAGAGATCATGTCACCATGAAGTGGAACATCTTCATTACGCGTATGAGTCTGTTCTATAAGATTACTAATTTCTGATGTGCCACTATTTAAATTGTATTGTATCCATTTAGCAACCGTTTCAGCATCCGCAGCAAACTGAACAAAATTTTGATCCTCTTTTAAATTAGTACTCTTGAAAGCTTTCGGAGCATAAAAATTGATCTTATGCCCTGTTATTTCCGATTTTTTACTTTTACTGCTAGTCACGATTTTTTCGAGGCCAAGGGGTAAAAGAACCTGTTCCTCTATAACGGTTTCAGCAGACTTTTTGGTTACTTCTTGTAAAATAGTATGAAGAAGCATATAGTTTGCAGGGGCATAAGAATAGTGCTCCCCTGGAACTGAGATTAATCTGGTGCTTTTAATAAGATCATCCATTTGAGCATCTTTATCGCTATCTATACCAGCAAGCACCTGAAAATGAATCTTGGGTTTTATTCCACTAGTGTGCTGCAGCAATTGCCGGATGGTGATTTCATAAGGTACTCCATCAAAATCCATTTGAAACCCAGCTAGATAATCAGAAACGGGGGCTTCTAAAGAAATTAGATTCTTTTCAGCTAATGCTAATACAGCCAATGAAGTGAACGCAAAACTATTATCACCTAACTGGAAAGGATGTTCGCTATTAACTTTTACTCCAGTATCAACATTCGCTACACCGTAGTTTTTGAAGTTTACTTTGCCATTATTAATTACTACCAGGCTTATTCCAGGAATACTGCCTTCTTCCTGAAACTGATGTACTAAATGATCTATCTTTTCATCAGGAATTGAAGTAACTTCTAGCTTTTGTGACCAGACACTAACCATCCCAAGAAAAAACAGGACACCCAGATAAAAGATATTTTTTGTAAAATTAGATGCCATGTGTGAAAGTATTTTAGTTTCGTTAATTTTCATTAGAAGTTACTCGTTAGGAATTAAGGTATATTTAAATCTATCCATAATAAACTCAGAAAGTTGTTTAACCGTAGGTTGCTTCATTATGGAAAAATGATCTCCCTGAACTATTTGTATTTCTAATTTATCAATGTGTTTTTGCAGAATTATAGTTTGGGTATTGGAAGCAGAGGCCTTAATAAAAATAGATGATCCCTTTAGAAAGCAGTTCATTTGATAATTGTCTGCCGCCATTCTTAACATCCGTAATGTGTTGGTTATTTTTATTAATTCTTTTTTGGTATGATTTTGAATTTCCGGTATCATCACCTTTAGTTCCGGAGGTATCATGTCAACTAATTTTTGGTGTGGAATTTGAGCGAATTCAGGTGTTTGTAAATAATGATCCCAAAGTGAACGCACATCTATGAAATTGTAAGAATCCATAAAACTGCTTTCAAAAAGTGTTTTTATTAACGCAATCTCTCCATCTACAGAAATTGATTCTGATACTTCATCAGCCTCTTCATTAAAGTAGGTGTCTATAAAGAATGTATCTACCTGTTCGCCTATGGCTTCTAATTGTTTTGCGATCTCAAATGTGATAACTCCACCTATACTCCATCCGGCAATATAATAAGGCCCTTTAGATTGAATCGCTTTTATTTTTTCTACATAATCCTGAGCAATTTCTTCAATTTTGAGTGTTTCCGGATCATACTTTTCTTCTTCGAATTTTAAACCAATACAATTGTATTGATGCATTTCTTTAACAAGCGCAACATAGCCTTCAACCTTCCCTGATCCGTCATGTACAAAAAAGATTGTTTCATGATTTGAATTTCCCTCCTGAAGCCAAATAACATTGTCTTTATATTTAGAACCAGAATGTACTGATTCTTCAATTTTACTCGCTAAATTTTTAAGAGTTGGGCCTTTAAAAATGTTTGCTAATGGAATGGTCACATCAAATACCCCCTTAATTCTATGCATGAGCTTTGAGGCGAGTATTGAATGTCCTCCTAATTCAAAGAAACTGCTGGTAGCACTTATTAACTCAGGGGCTAAATTGAGA